>JAFTPW010000270.1:0-3962 GCA_017463075.1 Clostridia bacterium | reverse complement strand
CTATGAAAACGGCGTGAACTACTTCGATACCGCACCCCACTACTGCAATTCCAACAGTGAAGCGGCACTCGGTCACGCGGTCAAGAACTTCCGCGACAAAATTCTCATCTCCACCAAATGTCCCATGGACAAGGGGATGGGTCAGGACGGCTACCGCAGGCATCTTGAACGCAGCCTTACCCGTCTCGGAACCGATCACATCGATTTCTACCACTTCTGGGGCATCAACCGCGGCACCTATGACAATCTGATTCTCGCCGAAAACCTCCTCGAAGCCGCACGGAAGGCAAAGGAAGAGGGACTCATCCGCCACATTTCCTTCTCCTTCCACGACCATCCCTCCGCAATCCGGTACATCGTTGACACCTCTGAGGAACGCGGCGTGAAGATGGAATCCATGCTGTGCCAGTACAACCTCCTCGACCGTTCCAACGAAGAAATGATCAAGTACGTGAACGAAAAGGGTCTCGGCACCGTTGCCATGGGTCCTGTCGGCGGCGGACGTCTCGCGGCTCCCACGGATCTGTACGCAAAACTCACCGGCAAGCCGTCCATCTCCACCTACGAGCTCGCGTTCAAGTTCTGCCTCGGCAATCCCAGCCTCAACTGCGCACTTTCCGGCATGCAGAACCTCGACATGGTACAGAAGAACGTCAAGGTTTCCTCCGACGACACCGCATTTTCTGCGGAAGAGTGGGAACAGCTCGGCGCGGCTATGGAAGAAATCAAGAAGTTCTCCGAGCTCTACTGCACCGGATGCAAATACTGCCAGCCCTGCCCGGTTGAAATCAACATCCCGCGCATCTTCGAAATCTGGACCTACTACAACGTCTACGGTCTCAAGGATCACGCGAAGAACATGATGAAGGATTACCTCCACCACGGCGGCAAGACCTTCGCTGACTGCAAGAAGTGCGGCATCTGCGAACAGAAATGTCCCCAGCACCTCGCAATCCGCGAAAACCTCGAAAAGGTCTGCAAGATTCTCTGCGAATAATCGCGTCAAAAAGAAAACAGAATCCAACAAAGCTCCGGATGCCGAACAGTGTCCGGGGCTTTTCTTGATAAAAACGCGCCGGATTGATTGACACATCCGGAAATGCATGGTAGAATAAAGAAAAACACCCGGAAAGGACGGGCATTGCAGAATGAACGAGATGTACAAAGTACTCACCTATCTGCCGGACGACGAACGCCTCCATGTCAGCCGGCACACGAACACGGTCTTCCCGATCACGCGGTTTCACTCCGCTGAGGAGGTAGACAGACGCCGGGAAGAGCTGCGGTTCAATCTCCGGATGGCGGCGGGACTGTATCCGTGGCCGGAAAAGACGCCGCTGAACACGAAAACCGAGGATGTCGGTACGTACGACGGCTACTCCGTGAAGAAAATCATGTTCGAGAGCCGCCCGGGATTCTGGTCAACCGGCAATCTCTACCTGCCTGAGCCGATGCCCGAAAAAGCACCCGCGATTCTGAACGTCATCGGGCACTGGGAGAATCAGCGGCTGACCCGGCTCGACGAAGCGGATTATCCCGCACAGCTTGCGAACTTCGCGCGGATGGGATTCGTCTGCCTTGTCACCGACATGATCGGCAAGGTCGACAGCCGGCAGATTTCCCACGACTACGGCAGGGGAACGAAGGAGCTGTGGCTCTCGAACGGACTCGGCGTTCAGCTGTGGAACAACATCCGCGCGCTCGATCTGCTCTGCTCCATGCCTTTCGTGGATGCGGACAACATCGGCGTGACCGGGGCATCCGGCGGCGGCTCGCAGACCCTGTTCCTCAGCCTCGTCGACGAGAGAATCAAGGCTGCCGCACCGATCAACATGATTTCGCTCCACATGCAGGGCGGATGCCAGTGCGAAAACGCCCCGGGACTGAGACGGTTCACCGACAACACCGAAATGTGCGCCATGCTTGCTCCGCGTGCGCTGTTTCTGGCTGGATCCGACGGTGACTGGACGAAAAATCTCGAAACGGCGGAACTGCCTGCGGTGCTTGAAGCCTACCGGCAGTACGGTGCTGAGGACATGGTTGAGCATTACTATCAGATTGCGCCGCATCAGTACAATGCAAAGACCCGGCATCGCGTGTACAGCTTCTTCGCGCGGCATCTGATGGGCAAGAATATCGTCTGGAACGAACAACCCATCGAGGTCGCGGATGTGTGGGATCTCACGTGGTTCCGCGGAAACGGACGCGCCCCGGGCATTGCGGATGACGAAGCATTTTTCAGCGCATACAAAGCGGAGCGCACGGCAAAAATCGCGGCTCTGGATGACGGCGAAAAGCGGAAAATGCTCGCGTGGATCACCGGTGTGCGGGAAAACGCGGTGCGCGAGATCGGAATTTCAACTGAGGAGTGGGACGGCGTCACCGTTGAGCGGAGCGTGATCTGCGGCGAATACGGCGAAAAGCTCCCTTATGTGAAGCTGACTCCCGCCGGATGGGACGGGAAACGCGTCTGCCTCATGCTCAGCGGTGACGGCAAGTGCTGTCTTGAGCGGGATGAAGTCCGCGGGATGCTGGAGGATGGCGTCCGGGTCGTGTCCGGGGATCTGCTTCTGACCGGTGAGACGGCGGCATGCGTGATTGACGTTGCCGGAACTGCCGCGGATAACAGATATTTTACAACGTTCAACCACACCACGGACGCACTCCGCGTACAGGATGCGGCACTTCTCATCCGGGCGGCGGCGGAATCCGGGTGTGATGTGACTCTGCACGCGGACGGATGTGCGGCAAGAGCGGCGGTCTGTGCACTGGCTTTGTGCGGAAACGTGAAATCCGCGAAGCTCGAGCGGGCGGCACTTCTGCTCACAGGAGACGACACATACGAGCGCGATTTCCGGATCCCCGGCATCTGTCTCATCGGCGGACTGGAAGGCTGTCTTGCTCTCGTGCTGTGTGAAACGGAGCTGATCGGATAAAATTCCCGCATCCGGTGCATACCGCGCAGAAAAAACGTGAAACATACACCCGAGAGGTAACGATATGGAAATCAAAGTCAGGGTGTATATCAACAGCGTCCCGGTTGCGTCAAAGGATCTGCCGAAATACCGGATCCGCAGTGCATCCATCGACCGCATCGTAAACGACATTGTCAGACGTCACAGCACCGGAGCCGTCCGTGAACCCGTAATTCCGGATGCATCGGGGCAGTGACGCCGCATATTCCGAAAAACAGGCGATACCGGCTTCATGGTACCGTCTGTTTTCTGCTGTTGTCGGATTCTTCCTGATTTTTCCGTTTGACACATGACCCGAATCATGGTATCATATCCTCATGAAACCCCACGGAAGGCATGAAAATGAACAGAGAATACCGATTGTCCCGGCTGATAGAACCGGCATACAACGAAAAAATCCTGATTGACGACGCTGTACAGACCGACGGGAACGGAAACTACCTTGTGAACATCGGCTACATCCGCGTTTCGACGGACAAGCAGGCGGAGGAAGGCTTCGGACTGAACGTGCAGGAGAACACGATCCGCACCTACTGCGAACGCAACGGGATCCCGAATCTGCTCCTGTGCATCGACGACGGCTACACCGGCACGAACATGGACCGACCCGCATTGCAGGCAGTCATCGCACGCATCCGCGCATACAACGACGGGGAATCCCGCATCCGTGTAAACGCCTTCATTGTCCCGCGGATCGACCGTCTCAGCAGAACCCTGCTCGGCACGCTCCAGTTCATTCAGGACTACATGGTTGCAAGCTCCGACAGCAAAAACAGCGCGGTCAACCGCAACCGTGAGGACATCGAGTTCATCTCCGTCGCCGAAAACTACTGCCGCATCGAGCGGAACAACCCGCAGGGCAAGTTCATGCTGATGTTCTTCGCAGGTCTTGCGGAATTTGACCGCGATCTCATTGTTGAAAAATTGCAGGCGGGCAAAACTGCGCGTGTCGCATCCGGCAGATGGATGGGCGGCGGCAATATCCCG
>JAFTPW010000269.1:0-2690 GCA_017463075.1 Clostridia bacterium | reverse complement strand
TGAGGACAACATGAGTTGGATTTCTGCTATTCCCATTCTGCTTCAGAATGAAAATAAATGGGTGTATTATCTTCCCTCCGTCCTCCTGAACATGACGCTGACCGGCTCGGTTGCGGTGCTGTGCGTGCTCCTTCTGCGGCTGATTTTCCGGAAAGCGCCGAAAACGGTGACGTTCCTGCTGTGGGCGGTCGTCGTGTTCCGGCTGATCTGCCCGGTATCGTTTTCACTGCCCGTGTCGCTGTACTCGGTGTTTGAAACCGACATCCGCGACGAAACCGTGATCGAGTACGTCCCGACGGACATCGTTTTCAATCCGTACCCGAAGGTGACTCTGCCCGTGCCGGATGAAGTAAATGACGCGATCAATCATAAGCTGCCCTACGGAGCACAGCAGGTTGTCGCCGATCCGCTCGAAGGGGAAGCCGCACTGTTCACCGAGATCTGGATTTTCGGCGCCGCGATTTTTCTCGCGTGGAATCTGACCGAATACGCCATTCTGCGGTGGAATCTGCGCCATGCCGTGAAGCGGGAGAAGGGGATTTACGAGACCTCTGTGCTGGACACCGCAATTGTCGTCGGACTCATCCGCCCCCGGATTTATCTGCCCGCCGGACTGGAGGACGACATGCGGGACTGTGTGACTGCGCATGAGCGGGAGCATATCCGCCGGCTTGATATGTGGTTCAAATTCCTGTTTTTCATCGCGCTGTGCATCCACTGGTACAATCCGCTGGTGTGGATCGGGTTCCGGTTTGCCGTGCGGGATATGGAAATGGCGTGCGACGAGGGTGTGCTCCGCCGTGCAGAGGATGACATGCGCCAGCATTACGCCGCGACGCTTCTCTCCGTGACGGCAGGACGCACCATCCGCATCTCCCAGCCCATCGCATTCGGCGAAACGGACGTGAAAACCCGCATCAAAAACATCCTCGCCTATGCAAAGCCCGCGAAATGGCTCGCCGTGACCGCGCTTCTGCTCGTTCTTGCCGTGACCGCGGTTCTGGCAAGCAATCCCGTGAAGAAGGATGACGTGTACGAGGCGTCCTATAAAGTGGCGGGAACCCTGAACTTTCAGGAAATGACCAACTCCGAGCCGTACCGCGTGACTGTGACGGAAAGCGGGCTGATCGTATCCGACGACGCAAAGACCGTGCTCCATCAGGGAGATCTTCTGAAAACCGATTTTCTCCCGGACGACGTGCGCGATGCTCTGGAAGAGAAGCTCCGCCGTGCCTCTGCCGTCTACCGCGTGCGTGACAACGATATCTCGTGCTACCTGATCGAAACGACGGCGGGCGAATTGTACCTTGCAACCCTCTTTGAAGGAAAGCGCGGCATCTACCTGCTCGAGCCGAACCGCGAAGAACCGGATGAACTCTACTTCCTCGCGATGATTGAGTCCTACGGCGGACCGCGCGCACAGCTCATGGATATCTGGCAGACGGAAAAATTCCTCACCGGCGAGACATGGTACATCGTCGGATACCGGATGCAGGGAACGGTGATCTACTTCCCCGAAAAGGAAGCGCGGTGGCAGATGGGATACGCGGCGTTCTGCATGAAGGACGGACAGTACGAGATGACCGCCAACCGCCGCTACCCGATGGAGGAAATCCTGCCCGGCGTGATGCTCTGTGACGATCCCGCGTCGCTCTCGGTCGACTACACTCTCGCGAAGGAATCGTACGATGTGCTGTTCATCCTTGACGACAGCGTGAAGCAGATTGACCAGAAGCTCGACGGCGCGGATTATTCCCGTGTGTGGACGACGTCGGCTCCGGCAATGCTGGTTCTGCCGTATAAGGAGAAGGGTATCAGCTACACGGTGACGTATGCGGACGGATCGGTGCAGACATGTTACAGGGACGGAGATCTTGCCGCTCGGATGGAGGCACTGCAATATGAAATCACGGAGCTGAAAGAGTCCTGTGAATACAAACGCATGCAGATCGAAGAATTCCGGGCACTGATCGCAAAAGCGCAGACGGACATTGTGGAGTTGGACGAATCCGCCGCTCTTCTCAGCCGTCAGAAGGAGCAGAACCAGAGCATCGTGGACGACTACCTCGCGGCCGATGAAGCAGGACGGACGAAGCTCGGGAACGCATACAAAAAAGCCGTCTCCGGACTGGAAGAGAAGAACCGTCAGCTGGAGTATCTTGCGGTACAGCGGGAAAACCGGCAGAACAGTATCGCGGCGCACGAAAAGAACATCGCCCTGATCGAAGCACAGCTGGAAGAAATGCTCGGCAGTATTGCGGAAAAAGAAGCGCAGCTGGGCTATACAGAAACCAACGCTGTTTCCCGGTGAACAAAAAAAGCCGGTAATATCCCTCACAATTGAGCAAATATGCAATTGAAAAAATCTCTCCGATGTGTTATAATGCAGTCAACCACATTAAAGGGAGATTTTTTCTATGAGCGCATTACCGTACCGAAATAAAATTTCCGTCGCCGCACACCGGGGCAACTCCAAATACTTCCCGGAGAATACCATGGCGGCTTTCCGTTCTGCGGCGTCCCTGAATCCCGACATGATCGAGATTGACCTGCACATGACGAAGGACGGCGAGATCATCCTCATGCACGACCACAAGGTTGACCGCACCACAAACGGCACCGGCTTCGTGAAGGATTTTACGCTTGATGAGACCCGTCAGCTCGACGCGGGTTCGTGGAAAGGGGAAGAG
>JAFTPW010000268.1:0-6057 GCA_017463075.1 Clostridia bacterium | reverse complement strand
TGGGAGCCTGCCGCGGTTGTTGTCATGGCGTCGTTGTGCATCGCGAAGCGTCCGGTATAGCGGATGGATGCGTCTGTGCAGGGAATAAACATGGTGGTACCTCGTTTCTGTGATATAATAATTGTAATGTTTTATACGTGATGCGTGATGTTGTCCTTGATGATGCAGCTGCCTTTTCCGTCGTACACGATGCTTTCTTTCACAGCACCTTCGTACATGACGTTCGACTGGACAACGACCGCTTCGCCGTTTTTGAGAACAACATCGTAATCGGGGCTTTTTGTGCCGCCGCCGTCATCGTTCACACCCCATTTGAAGGTGTTGCCGGTGAGGGTAACGTTCTGAACTTGATTCAAATACACATGGCTGTTTTCGTATTCCGTCACAAAATCCATCCCGTCGGGACAGCCGGACCGCCGGAAGATATTGCCCGTGATTGTGCAGTCCCGGAACGCTCCGGCAACACCGAGCTTGACGGCAGGTCCGAACGAGCGGTCGAAGAAATTGCCCGTGATGTTGACGGAGTCGCCGTTTTTGAACCAGAATCCTGCCACACGGTTCCATTCGACGCGGTTTCCGGTTGCAGTCACCGATGCCGCGCACGGGCCGCCGAGGATGCCGCAGTGACGGTTCGCCGTGAACCAATTGTCGATGATGAACGCGTCCCAGCCGTCGATGAAAAGTCCGCAGCCGCCGTTCCGGTGAAGCATGGAGTGACGCACGGAGAAGCACCAGATGTGCGCGAGATGCATGCCGTCGCCGGAGAAATTGCCCACGCGGCAGTCGTCAATGGTGGGTGTATCCTCTTCACTGCCGCCGTTGTAGTGCTCCCAGTACAGGTAGATCCCGTGGATTTTTTCGCCGAGTCCGCGTCCGTCAAGGCACATCCCGGCAATCGAGCACCCGAACGCACCGGTGATATCGAGCATGCAGGGGGCATCCGGATCGTTCAGAAGAAAGGTTGACAGCCCGTCGGCACGGAAATTCCACGCGGATGCGCCTTCCAGACGGGTACGAACGCCCATTTTCAGCCGTCCCGTGCAGTATTTTCCCGGGGGAACGATGACTTTGCCTTCCACCTTTGCCGCGTCGTCCAGTGCCGCCTGTATCGCCGCAGTGCAGTCCGTCACACCGTCGCCAACCGCACCGTAGGATGTGATGTCAAATACCGTAGTCATGGAGAATCCTCCTTTGTGTTGTTATTGTTAAAGTTACCACATTCCGCCGCGGTGTGCAAGCGGGATTGATCGGATTTAACAAAATAGTAACAAGTTCCGCCGCCGGATGTGGTATGATAGTAGGCAGGGCATAATGATTATGCAGCTGCATCGCACTGAACAGCACGCCTCATCCGTCACGGACTATGTCCGCGACACCTTCCCCGGCTGCGTTTTTGAAGCTGCAGTTTCCAGAGACTGCACTTGGAAGGCTCCCTGTATTTTCAGCTCCGCAGTCCTACGGATATGCAGGGTGGTTTTGCGTGAAATTACGCATTCTTTCGGCGCTGCTGCGGGACATGCAATCCAAGAAGCCTTCCCCTGCAGGTACGATAAGTTTCAGATAGTCGAACACGGTGGGGAAGGTGTCACCACTTTCGCAGAAAGTGCGTGACGGATGAGGCGTGCAGAATAAAGCCGGCTCTCACCACATATTCCACATTCATTCTACATACAACGGAGACCACCATGGAAAACAACACACCCGACAAGTCCAAGCTCCTCGAATTCCGGGGCGAAATTGATGCCATCGACAGCCAGCTTGTGAAGCTCCTCACCGAGCGGATGCAGACGGCGGCGAAAATTGCGGATTACAAGCGCGAGGTCGGCATGCCCGTCTTTGACCCTGTCCGCGAACGTCAGAAGCTGGCATCCATCGCGGAGATGGCGGGAGAAGATTTCGGCGGATATGCCCGTCAGATGTATTCCCTCCTTTTTGAGCTGACCCGCGACTACGAAAACAAGCTCATCGCGCAGAAAACGCCTCTGTACGAGCAGATTCTCACCGCCATCGACGAAACGCCGAAGCTCTTTCCCTCCTCTCCCCGCGTTGCATGTCAGGGAACCGAGGGTGCTTACTCCATGTACGCGGCGGAAAAGCTCGTGCAGAACCCGCAGATCGAGTACGTGAAAACCTTCGAGGACGTTATCCGCGCGGTTGAAACCGGCTACGTGCGCTACGGGATCCTCCCGATCGAGAACTCCACGGCGGGCGACGTCGGTGCAGTGTACAAGCTCCTCGAGAAGCACCCGGTCTACATCGTCAAGGCGACCCGCGTGAAGGTGGAACACTCCCTCATGGTCAATCCCGGCGTGGATGTGTCCGAAATCAGGGAAATCATCTCCCACGAGCAGGCGATCGGTCAGTGCTCGAAGTTCATCGAATCCATGCCCGGCGTGAAGGTGACCTATGCCGCAAACACCGCCGTTGCCGCGAAATACGTGAAGGATTCCGGCAGACGTGACATCGCGGCGATTTCCTCCCACAAGTGCGCGCAGCTCTACGGACTGAAGGAAGCCGTACGCGACATCCAGAACACCGACAACAACTACACGCGATTCCTCTGCATCTCGAAGGAAATCGAAATCTATCCGGGTGCTGACAAGACCTCCGTGATGCTCATCACCGAGAACGAGCCGGGTTCCCTTTACAAGGTGCTCTCCCGCTTCTTTGCGCTGGATATCAGCCTGACTTCCCTGCGCTCCAAGCCGATCGAGGGACGGGATTTCGAGTTCCGCTTCTTCCTCGACTTTGACACCCCCGTTTATTCGCCCGAATTTGCCGCCCTCATCCAGACGCTCACCGACTGCTGTGAGGAATTCCGGTACATGGGCAGCTACATGGAGAAGAGATAATGAGCGGAAAAATCATCATCCTCAACGGGCCCTCCAGCTCCGGCAAGTCCACGCTGTCCCGGAATTTACAGAAAATCTGGGATACTCCGCTGTACTACCTCTCCTACGACCTGCTGGAAGAGCACATGGCGCCGTACATTTACTCCCGTCACAGGTACGAAGGCTTCCCGTCACCGGTCGAGGATTTTCTTGACATGATGTACACCTCCGCCGCCGCGATTGCGAAATCCGGACGGGACGTCGTCATCGACAACTGCCTCTTCGACACGGAGGAGATTGACAAACTGTCGGCACAGCGGATGGCGGGCATTGAGCAGATCTGGGTTCGCGTGAAGCTGGATCCGGACGAGCTGGACAGACGCGAAAAAGCCCGTGGTGACCGTGCAATCGGTAAAGCCCGCTGGCAGGCAGAACACATCACCCCGAAGGACGACTCCGCCTACGACGTGATCGTGGATACGGGAAACCCGTCCGCAGACTGCGCGAAGGCGATTTATGAGTATGTGCGGGGAATGAAATAACCGCATCAATCAAGCAATCACGGACAAACCGATCGCGCTATCTTCCGAAAGTACTCTTGCATTCCGCCTGAATTTATGATATACTGTCATCACCGCACGGAGGACTTAGAAAGACAAGCATAAGATGTACGAAATTTATTCAATCGTTGTAGACATTGTTTCAATTGCTATTCAGCTGGTAATCATGTACTACACAATCAAGATGTCTGATAAAGACTGACGGCGTTTAACATAATGCTTCGGGAGTTTTGAGAGTTGACGCATCGGGAGTAACGCACCGCCGGTTCCAAAATCGTCCTATGCATGGTGTATCAAAACTTTCCGAATGTTTTAATAAACCGCTTGACGAAACAAAGCATCTGTGCTATAATAATTTCGGAATAAATTTCGTTACAGAAAATCTTTCTGAACAATCCGACACAGACCCCGCGGACGGGAGCGTTACACCGCTGCGATCCGGTCATGTCACCCACAAAAGAACAACAGCCCGCGGGTTTCGCTCACAGGCTGTTTTCTTTTTGCGCAAAACCGAACAGGAAAAAACGGGTGCAAACCGGACATACAGTCTGCACCCATTTTTTATTTCTTATTTATTCTTTTTTCTTTCTTCTTTCCCGTCTTCTCAGCCCTGCATGTCCTTCAGCTCTTCGAGGGTCAGGAGGAACTTTTCAAGGGAACGGGAGTAGATCTTCTGCTTGGACTTGTACGCGGACGCGAGGTTGCCGTTCTTGGTCAGGGTGTCGCGGTAGATCCACTGCGGGTTTGCGATGCAGTTGGAGTACACAACGCCGATGTTGAATTCCAGACCCTGACGGATGAAGTCGAACATCACGGAGTCCGCTTCGCTTCTCATGTACTGCTTTTCGAAGGTGTTTTCAAAGTATGCGGGATATACGCTTTCCGCGGAGATGCAGGAGAGGTAATCCAGGGTTGCGCCTACCGCTTCGAAGTTGAGGCAGGTTGTGGGAATGGATACGATGTTGTACGCGTCCTGTGCGGTCGTGTAGTAGCCGTCCTGCGCTTCATCGTACTTCGGCAGGGGAAGAACACCGTATTCCGGCTCGAATTCACGCAGCTGAACCGCGAAGTTTGCGCATCCCATGAGGAAGATCGCGCGGTTTTCGGTGAACATCTTGCCCTGATCCATATTCAGACCGGTGCCGGTGGTGTTGAAGTACAGCTTGCGGAGCTTTTCAAACGCATTGTTGGTGTGGTCGGTGAAAACGGTGATTTCCGGCAGACCGTCGGCGTTCTTGACTGCCACACGGACTCTGAGCGCGGACATCAGACCGTCGGTCGGAACGGAACCGGTGTTGACAACAAAGCCGAAGGTGTCGTAGAAGTCCTGCTTGCCGTTGCCGTTTTCGTCCGTCCAGGTCTCGCCGACGAGTTCCTGAAGGTAGTCCATTGTCCAGCCGCCTTCGTAGACGAGGTCATAGAAATTCTTGCCCGGGTAGTAGTTGCCCGCGAGGTCCTTGTTGAAGAAGGTAATCATCATACGGTCGGTCGCGGTCAGGGTCAGGTCGCCCACAACGAAGTAGAGCTGGTCAAAGAGCGTCATTTCGTTCACGAAGCTCTGGTTGAACCAGGAATTGGAGAGCGTCAGATTCGGCACGTTGTGCAGGTTGTAGAGAACGTTTTCCTGTGCGAGCGTTACGCCGAAATACGCATAGGACGCAACGATATCGTAGGCACCGTCACCGGCACGCACGGAGTTGACAACGTCCTGATTGAAACCGGTTTCGTTCGCAGAGGACGGGATGTACTCAAGCTGCACATCGAGCTCGTCTTCCACCTTGAGGTTACGGTTGTAGACGGCGTCGTTGACCATCTCACCGGTGATTTCCTCGGCTTCGAAGTCAATGGAGTAGGTGGTGCTCTGACGGCCGAGGATGTTCACGCCGTAGCCGTCGAAGGATTTGCCTTCCCAGAGACGCACATTGGAGTCGGTTTCGACTTCCTCGGGTGCGGTTTCGTCAGCGGAAGCGGAAGTGTCTGCGGTGTCTGCTGCGGGATCGGTTTCAGCCGCGCCGTCGTTCTGCTTCTCGGAACAGGAAACGAAGGACGAAGCCAGCAGCAGTGCCGCAAGGATAAGGGAGAGTGTTTTTTTCATGATGTTGCTCCTTTCGGGGGTGAGAGTGTGTTGTTTATTTCATGAAAGAGTTGTTGTATATGTCAGCACACTGCACGGTACTCTCTGTCATTCAGAGGGCGAAAATCTCTTACAGTTAACGCCATACACAGCGCCCGAAGAATCCGTGCATATCCTGCTCAGATCGGAATATGTCCGTGGTATTCTCCACCATTTGAGTGAAGGTTACTCCCGAACGATTTCAATAAGCAGTTCGTACCAATATTGTGTCAGCGGATTATGAAGTATTACAAAGTGAGTACTCTTAAGCGGAACAGTTACGACAACCACGGACATTTGCCGATCTGTACCTGATGTGCACAGATTCTTCGGGCAGGACGCTGCGCTTTCATTGTAAGGATAGCCCGCCCTCAGAATGACAGGAATCACGTTTTGCTTGTCGATATATGCATATAGCTTACGTTTACCGCCGTTCCATTCATTCTGCGTTATGAATGATGCCTTGCTCAGCCGCGCCAGTCAACGTCAATCTCCGCGTCGCGGTCGCAGGTGAGCATGCCGTCGACAACCTTCAGCTCAGCCATCTGCACGG
>JAFTPW010000267.1:0-9471 GCA_017463075.1 Clostridia bacterium | reverse complement strand
GGAACGCAGCCACGAAAACTTCAGAATCGGCGTAGGCATCGAAACCATGCCGAGAGAAATTACCAAGGCGTTCGGCGTTCTCAAGCTCGCGGCTGCACAGGCAAACAACGCCCTCAAGCCGGAGAAGATGACTGACGAAAAGCTCGCCGTCATCCGTCAGGCATGCGAAGAAGTCATGGCGGGCGCGCTCAACGACCACTTCCCGCTGGTTGTATGGCAGACCGGCTCCGGTACCCAGTCCAACATGAACGCGAACGAAGTCATCGCAAACCGCGCGAACGAGCTGGCAGGGAAGAAGCTGTGCCACCCGAACGACGACATCAACATGAGCCAGTCCTCGAACGACACCTTCCCGACCGCGATGCACATTGCCGCCGTGGAAGCCCTCGAAGACAAGCTCCTGCCCGCTGTGTCCAAGCTCATCACCACCTTCCGCAAGCTCGAAATCATGCACGAAGGCATCACCAAGAGCGGACGTACCCACCTTCAGGACGCAACTCCCATCAGGTTCTCCCAGGAAATCTCCGGCTGGCGCTCTTCTCTGGAAATGGACGCCGCCCTCATCGAACGCGCACTTCCCGCACTCAGAACCCTCGCACTCGGCGGCACCGCAGTCGGCACAGGGCTCAATGCACCGAAGGGATTTGACACGAAGGTTGCAGACGCTGTTTCCGCCATCACCGGCAGGAAGTTTGAAACCGCTGAGAATAAGTTCCACGCACTCACCTCCAAGGACGAGCTCGTCTTCGCGCACGGTGCTGTCCAGGCTCTCGCATGCGACATGATGAAGATCGCAAACGACGTACGCTGGCTCGCATCCGGCCCGAGACTCGGCATAGGAGAGATCACCATTCCCGAAAACGAACCCGGCTCCTCCATTATGCCCGGCAAGGTCAATCCCACCCAGTGCGAAGCCGTCACCATGGTTGCCGTACAGGTCATGGGCAACGACGTAGCCGTATCCATGGCTGCATCGCAGGGCAACTTCGAGCTGAACGTATTCATGCCCGTCTGCATCTACAACTTCCTCCAGTCCTGCCGTCTCCTTGCCGAAGCGATCGTTTCCTTCAACGACAACTGCGCAGTCGGCATCCGTGCAAACGAGCAGAAGATGCACGACAACCTGTACAACTCCCTCATGCTGGTCACCGCACTCAACCCCTACATCGGCTACGAAAACGCCGCAAAGACCGCAAAGAAGGCGTACAAGGACAACATTTCCCTCAAGGAAGCGTGCGTAGAGCTCGGATTCCTCACCGCAGAAAAGTTTGACGAAGTCTTCAAGCCCGAAGACATGGCATAAAGAATCGTATCACATACAGAAAGAAAATACTGTTATGAATAAAATTTCTTACTACCCCGGCTGTACGCTGAAGAACAAGGCAAAGGATCTTGACCGTTATGCGCGGGAGAGCCTCCGTGTTCTCGGCTATGAGCTGGATGAAATTGAGAACTGGCAGTGCTGCGGCGGCGCATATACCTCCGCGAAGGACGAGATTGCCTCCAAGCTGCCCTCCGTACGCGCTCTTGCAAACGGACGCGGCAACGGCGGCAGAGTCCTCACTGTATGTTCCGCGTGCTATAACGTTCTGAAACAGACCAACAACGAGTTCGCAGTCAACCCCGACTTCGATACCCGTGTGAATAACTACCTCGCACCCGATTTCGAATACCACGGCGAAGCTCAGGTCATCCACTTCCTCGAGCTTCTCAGAGACGAAATCGGCTTTGATGAACTGAAAAAGAAGGTCGTCAAGCCCCTCACCGGCAAAAAGATCGCGGCTTACTACGGCTGCCTCCTGCTCAGACCTTCGTCCGTTCTGAAGTTCGACGATCCCGAAAATCCCGAAATCATGGAAAACCTCATCCGTGCACTCGGTGCCGAACCCGTGATCTACTCCCAGCGCAACGAATGCTGCGGCGGATACATCACGCTGGATGACAGGGGCGCCGCACAGAAGAGAGCAAGCGCTGTTTCCAATTCCGCGGCGGAAATGGGAGCGGACTTCATGATTACCGCATGTCCCCTGTGCCTCTACAACATCAAGAAGAACGCACAGAACCCCATCGAAGTAAAATATTTCACCGAAGTGCTCGCAGAAGCGCTCGGCGTCATCAATGATTGAGGAGGTCTGACATGGAAAACAAGAATTTCAGAGAACAGATCCTCAGAATCAGCGGAGCGGATGTCAGAAAGTGCATGAGATGCGGCAAATGTTCCGCGGCATGTCCTTCCTATGACGAGATGGAATACCATCCGCACCAGTTCGTGAACATGGTCAATGATTGCGATCACGATCGCAGCAAGATCGAAAAGCTCATGGAGTCAAAGTCGATCTATAAATGTCTCACCTGCTTCGCGTGCGTCGAAAGATGCCCCAGAGGTGTGGAACCCGCAAAGGTGATCGAAGCCGTCCGTCTCGAAGTCATCCGTCAGCAGGGAAAGAACTATATGAAACCCGACGATATTCCCGCAAAGCTCGACGAAGACACTCCGGGTCAGCTTCTCATGACCGCACTTCGTAAGTATTCCAAATAAGGAGGGCAAGAGATAAAATGCAGAGAATAGGCGTATTTGTCTGCCACTGCGGTACCAATATCGCAGCAACGGTGGACGTAAAAGCTGTTGCGGAAGCACTGTCCCATGAAAATGGCGTTGTGTATTCCGTTGACTACCAGTACATGTGCTCCGAATCCGGTCAGAACATGATCAGGGATGCTATCCGTGACTATGCGCTCACCGGCATCGTGGTCTGCTCCTGCTCCCCGAGAATGCACGAAGCGACCTTCCGGAAGACCGCACAGGCGGCAGGTCTCAACCCCTATATGGTTGAAATCGCAAACATCCGCGAACAGTGCTCCTGGATTCACAAGGACGTGAAGGAAGCCACCGAAAAGGCAGTCATCCTCGGCAGAGCTGCCGTCGCAAAGGTGACCCTCAACGCTCCTCTTCAGGCGGGCGAATCTCCCGTAACCAAGAGAGCGCTCGTCATCGGCGGCGGCATCGCGGGTATCCAGACCGCACTTGACATCGCAGAAGCCGGCTTTGAAGTGGACATCGTCGAAAAGAAGCCCACCATCGGCGGCAAGATGACCCAGATCGACAAGACCTTCCCGACCCTCGACTGCGCGGCTTGTATTCTCACCCCGAAAATGGTGGAATGCGCGCAGAACGAAAAGATCAGAATCTACTCCTACTCCGAAGTGGAATCCGTGACGGGATTTGTCGGCAACTTCTCCGTCAAGATCAAAAAGAAGGCAAGATACGTTGACGAAACCAAGTGCACCGGCTGCGGTCTCTGTACCGAAAAGTGCCCCCAGAAGAAGGTTCCCAACGAATTCAACCTCGGCATGGACAACAGACGTGCCGTATATATCCCCTTCGCACAGGCAGTTCCGAAGGTGGCAACCATCGACCCGAACTACTGCACCATGCTGAAGACCGGCAAGTGCGGCGTCTGCTCCAAGGTATGTACCGCAGGCGCGATCGACTACAAGCAGACCGACGTGATCGTCGAGGAAAAGTACGGCGCAATCGTTGCCGCAACCGGATTTGAACCCATCTCCGTCGAAAAGTACGACGAATATGCGTACAGCCAGTCCAAGGACGTCATCACCTCCCTCGAGTTCGAACGTCTCACCAATGCGGCAGGCCCGACCTCCGGCACTCTCCTCAGACCCTCCGACGGCAAGCATCCGCACACCATCGTGTTCATCCAGTGCGTCGGTTCCAGATGTACTCCCGAAAAGGGCAAGACCTACTGCTCCAAGATCTGCTGCATGTACACCGCAAAGCACGCGATGCTGACGAGAGAAAAGTACCCGGATACCGACGTTTATGTGTTCACCATCGACGTAAGAACGCCCGGCAAGAACTTCGACGAATTCTACCGCAGAGCTGTGGAGGAATACGGCGTTCACTACATCAAGGGTGCGGTCGGCAAGGTATCCCCGAGAGCGGACGGTACGCTCGATGTACAGGGCTCCGACCTCATCATGAACGAACAGCTCCACATCAACGCTGACCTCGTCGTCCTCGCGGCTGCAATTGAGCCCGATAAGTCCGCAAGACCTCTCGCGACAATGCTCACCGCAAGCATGGACACCAACGACTTCTTCACCGAAGCGCATCCCAAGCTCAGACCCGTTGAATCCCCGACCGCCGGCATTTTCCTCTCCGGTATGTGTCAGGGTCCGAAGGATATCCCCGAAACCGTATCCCAGGCAAGTGCGTGCGCGGCGAAGGTCATCGGTCTTCTCGCAAAGGACAAGCTGGTCACCAACCCCTGTATCGCAGGCTCGAACGAAATGCTCTGCAACGGCTGCGGACAGTGTGCAAACGTTTGTCCCTACGGTGCGATCACATATATCGAAAAGGAATTCGTAATGCCCGACAGATCGAAGAAGATCAGACGGGTCGCATCCGTCAATCCCGCAGTATGCCAGGGATGCGGCGCATGTACCGTAACCTGTCCTTCCGGAGCAATGGATCTCTCCGGATTCACCAATAAACAGATCATGGCGGAGGTAGACGCAATATGCCGGTAAACGAAAACTTCACTCCCACCATCGTGGCGTTCTGCTGCAACTGGTGCTCCTACGCAGGCGCAGACCTGTCCGGTACCAACCGCCTCCAGTATCCCGCAAATGTCAAGATCATCCGCGTGCCCTGCTCCTGCCGGGTGAACCCCATGTTCATTCTCAGAGCGTTCCAGAGAGGCGCGGACGGTGTTATCATCTGCGGATGCCATCCGGGCGACTGCCACTACACCACGGGCAACTATTACACAAGAAGAAGAATCACGCTCCTGTTCTCCATGCTTGACTTCCTCGGCATCGAGAGAAACAGAACGAGACTGGAATGGGTATCTGCGGCTGAAGGCGCGAAATTTGCCGCAACCATGAACAGCTTCGCGGAAGAGATCACAAAGCTTGGTCCCAACCGCAGACTGGAGGACCTCAGATGCAGAAAGTAATGAAAGAAAGAGCGATCGCGCTTCTCACAGACGGTACCGTCAAGAAGGTTCTCGGCTGGCAGAAGGGCGAATTCGCCTACGATATCACGCCTGCTGTGTTTGAGACAGCGGAAGAGATCGAAAAGGATTTCGTGTACGACGATTTCTGCGGCGCAAACGTGTCGAAGTACGTCATGAAGGAACAGAAGAAGGGCGACGGGAAGATTCTCGTGTTCCTCAAGCCCTGCGACACCTATTCCTTCAACCAGCTCACCGCTGAAAAGAAGATCAAGCGGGAAAACGTGTACGTCATCGGGATCCAGTGTGACGGCAAGGCGGACGCCGCAAAGATCAGAGAAGCCGGAATCGACGGCATCACCGGCATCGAATCCGACGGTGACAACTACATCGTAAAGACCCTCTACGGCGACGAAACGATCGCAAAGAAGGACGCGCTTGCGGAAAGATGCCTCACCTGCAAGTCGAAGAAGCTCGCCGTTTACGATGAAATCATCGGTGAGGACGGGGAAGACAATCCCGACTGCGGCAGATTTGACCTTGTAGAAAAGCTCGAAAACATGACCGCGGACGAACGCTTCGAATTCTGGAGAGGCGAGCTGTCCAGATGCATCCGCTGCAATGCGTGCAGAAACGTATGTCCCGCATGTACCTGCGAACAGTGCGTATTCGACAATCCCAACTCCGGCATCGCTCAGAAGGCTGCGGCTGACACCTTCGAAGAGAAGATGTTCCACATCATCCGCGCGTTCCATGTAGCGGGCAGATGCACCGACTGCGGCGAATGCTCCAGAGTATGCCCCGAACATATCCCGCTCCACCTCCTGAACCGCAAGTTCATCAGGGACATCGACAGCCTCTACGGTGACTATCAGGCAGGCGAAGATACCGAAGTGAAGCATCCGCTCATCAGCTTCACGAAGGACGACGCAGAACCCTCCGTTGTGCACGAAAGGGGGAGAGCATGATGAAATTCCTGAAAAAAGACAACCTCACAAAGTTCCTTGACGCGGCAAGCGCTAAGATGACCGTGTATGTCCCCGTTGACAGCGGCAAAACCACCGACTACAAGGCATACACCCCCGGCACTGTCGTTTCGAAGAAGCTCAAGACCACCAGAAGCGCAAAGGATTTCTTCTTCCCGCAGACCGAAAACCTCGTGGAATTCCGGGTGAACGGCAAGAATATCGAAATCATCGACCCCAGACGTGAAAGAGAAGATTTCGCAGTATTCGGCGTGAGAGCGTGTGACGCAAGAAGCTTTGCGATCCTTGACAAGGTCTACCTCAGCGATCCCGTTGACTCCTACTACAAGAACCGCCGCGACCACGGTGTCATCCTCTCCATGGCATGCGCGAGACCCGCCGAAACCTGCTTCTGCAATGCATTCGGCATCGACGCGGCTGAACCGGAAGGCGACGTTGTTTTCACCGAAACAGAAACCGGCTATACCGTGGACGCAAAGACCGAAAAGGGACAGGCGTTCGTTGACAGCCTCGATGTATTCGAAGACGCGGACGACAATGCGGCGGATGAAGCCAAGGCAAAGATCAGAGAGATCATGGCAAAGCTCCCGCTCGGCAGCATCGACAAAACCGCGTTCGGCGGCGGCAGGACCGAAGCACTGTTCAGCCGTCCCGAATGGGAAGAACTGTCCGAAGCCTGCCTCGCGTGCGGTACCTGTACCTTCGTATGCCCGACCTGCCAGTGCTATGACATCCGCGACTACGACACCGGTCACGGCGTGAAGAGATTCCGCTGCTGGGACTCCTGCATGTACTCCGACTTCACCAAGATGGCGCACGGCAACCCGAGACTGACCCAGAAGGAACGGTTCCGCCAGAGATTCATGCACAAGCTGGTGTATTTCCCCGAAAACAACAACGGCGAGTTCGGATGCGTCGGATGCGGCAGATGCCTTGTATCCTGCCCGATCTCCATGAACATTGTAAAAGTAATGAAAAAGCTCACACAGGAGGACAGCGGAAATGACTAACGAAACTCTCATCCCGTATCTCGGCGTGGTAAACGATATCCGCATCGATACCCCCGATGTCAAGACCTTCCGCGTTCTCACTCCCGACGGTGTGAAGCCGTTCGACCATATGCCCGGTCAGTGCGCGATGCTCTCCATCCCCGGCGTCGGTGAAGCGATGTTCTCGATTACATCCTCTCCCACAAACACCGAGTACATGGAATTCTCCATCAAGAAGTGCGGCTGCCTCACCGACTGGCTCCATGCCATGGACATCGGACAGCAGATCTGCATCCGCGGTCCCTACGGCAAGCATTTCCCCGTGGAAGATGAACTGAAAGGGAAGGACCTTCTCTTCATCGCCGGCGGTATCGGTCTTGCTCCGCTCAGATCCGTCATCAACTATGTCCGTGACAAGAGAGAGAACTACGGCTCCGTGCAGATCGTCTACGGCGCAAGATCCAAGGACGACCTCGTGGACTACAAGGAAATCATCGACGAATGGATGGCGGACGACGGAATCGAAGTCAACCTCACCATCGACCGCGAGCAGGAAGGCTGGGACGGACATGTCGGCTTCATCCCGAACTATGTGACCGAGCTCAATCCCGACCTCTCGAAGACTGTACTCATGTGCGGTCCTCCGGTCATGATCAAGTTCACCCTGCAGAACCTCATGGCGCTCGGCTTCGAGAAGACCCAGGTCTACACCACGATGGAGCTCAAGATGAAGTGCGGCGTGGGCAAGTGCGGAAGATGCAATATCGGCGCGAAGTATGTCTGCAAGGACGGTCCCGTGTTCCGGTTCGATGAACTGGACGAACTGCCCGACGAATATTGATGCAGTAAGAATTGGCTGAAGGATCAGGAAAGAAGATTACGGTCGCTTTTTGGACGGTTTATTTCCGAAGGAAATTAACCGCTAGCTCACGCAAAAACTTTCCGGATTGGGGGATCGGGCGTTTCATATATGTGCGTTTTAATAGAGTCTCTGCGCATTCAGGTGCTTCAGGCTTTTGTTGGTACAAGCCATCAGAAACCTTTGAGCGAGTTCGCAGGGACCGCCGAGACCCTGCTCACCACAGCCGGTTTGAGATTGCGTGATATCGTTTAAGGAATTGATCGAAGAAAATTGATTGATAACTGATAAATCATAACTTGGAGAACAACAATGGAAAACATGGTAAATATATTCCTGTACGGTAAGAAGTACGAAGTCCCGTCCAATCTTACCATTATGGGAGCAATGGAATATGCCGGATACCAGCTCGTACGCGGATGCGGATGCAGAAACGGCTTCTGCGGTGCGTGTGCTACCATTTACAGAATCGCGGGAGATCGTGAACTGAAGGTATGTCTCGCATGCCAGACCAAGGTCGAAGACGGCATGTACATCGCAACCCTTCCTTTCTTCCCGCTGGTCAAGCAGGTGTACGATATCGAAAAGGTATCCCAGTCCGAAGCTGTCATGATGCAGCTCTATCCCGAAATCTACGCATGCGTCGGATGCAATGCCTGCACCAAGTCCTGTACGCAGGGTCTGAACGTTATGCAGTACATCGCATACGCACAGAGAGGCGACTTTGAAAAGTGTGCGGAAGAATCCTTCGACTGCGTCATGTGCGGCGTATGCTCCTCCAGATGCCCCGCAGGTATCTCTCATCCCCAGGTGGCAATGCTTGCAAGAAGAATCAACGGCAAGGTCCTCGCGCCCAAGACCGAACATCTCGAAAACCGTGTACAGGAAATCAACAACGGTACGTTTGAAGAACTCCTCGAAGCTCTCATGCAGAAGCCCGTTTCCGAAATGAAGGAACTGTACAACACCAGAGAAATCGAAAAGTAAGGAGAAGGAGGGCATAACAATGGTAGCAGAAAAGAGAACAGCGGTATATACCGAAGAAATGCTCGAATCCATGAAGAAGGTGGAAGCGGCAAGAGCGGCAAACACCGAATTCGAGCCCCGCAGAATGACTGCGGAAGAAAAGGAAACCCTCCTTGCGACCTATCACCCCGACTACAAGCAGAGCGAATTCCGCGTACTTGAGATCGGCGTGAACAAGGGCGAAAAGGTTCCCACCGAGCTGGCGGCACTTCTTCAGGCAAACAGCAGAATCACCGCAGATCAGGTGAACCTTGACAAAATCGACTACGACGTTGACGTTCTCATCATCGGCGGCGGCGGTGCGGGTGCATCTGCGGCTGTCGAAGCACACAAGAACGGCGCGAACACCATGATCGTGACCAAGCTCCGCATCGGTGACGCAAATACCATGATGGCGGAAGGCGGTATTCAGGCTGCTGACAAGCCCAACGACAGCCCCGCGATCCACTACCTCGACGCGTTCGGCGGCGGTCACTTTGCGGCTAAGCCCGAACTGCTCAAGAAGCTCGTATGCGACGCTCCCGAAGCGATTCAGTGGCTGAACGACCTCGGCGTCGAATTTGACAAGACTGAGGACGGCACCATGGTAACAACCCACGGCGGCGGTACCTCCAGAAAGAGAATGCACGCAGCCAAGG
>JAFTPW010000266.1:0-19597 GCA_017463075.1 Clostridia bacterium | reverse complement strand
CTTCCTTTGACGGAGCGGATTTTCTGGCTTCCTTGCCCTCAATCTTCGGGATGTAAAGGTCGTACACGGGAATTCTGCCGAGCATGCCTTTGAGGTGGGAGCGGATCGTTTTGCCGCCGCCGTCGCTGTCGCAGAGGAGGATGAGCCCTCTCTGACCGAGCCTGCGGATGAGCGCGCGTTTCTCATGCGAGCGGAAGACCCCGAACCCATGCGTGGGAATGATGGGGCAGTCCACGATCCCGGACAGTCTTGCTTTATCGTACTTCCCTTCAACGATGACGGGAATGGTGAGTTTTATCATCGTCGTATTTCCTTCAGTTTCCGCCTCTCAATGAACCCGCGCCGCAGATGAGACGCTCGATGACCTCATACCCGAGCGGCGAGGACTTGATGAGCTGATCGGCGTCGGCGCATCGGGAGGTCATCTCAGCGATGAATCCGGCAGGTGCGGCTTTCACAGCTTTCAGATACAGGCCTGCCTTATACTCATGCATCTTCATTGCCTTGGCGAACTCGGATTTTTCGCGTCCGTCCTCAGTGAATGCGGCTGCGGCGGCGAGATCGGTGAAGACCTTCGTAATCTGTGCAAGGAGGAAAATGGGGTCTTCCCGTCTGCGGATCTTCACGCCGAGGCATTCAAGTGCGGCGGATGTATTGCCGTCGAGGATATGATTTGCCATTGCAAACGCGTCGTCCTCGTCGGTTCGTGTGACGCAGACATCGACATCAGCCGGTGTGACCTCGCAGAATCCCGTACCGGCGCAGCGGTTTGCGGTATATGCCGCCGTTTTCGCGATTTCCCCGGCAAGGCGGTACATGCTCCGTCCGCACCGTGCGATAATCATGGCAGCGGTCTGCTGTGCGATGACGAGGCCGTACTGCGCGAAATGCCGTTCCATCCACCGGATGAGTCTGGTTTCCGTCTGGTAGGCGAAATCGACGGGAATCATGAATTTCTGTGCAGCCGAAAGGAATGCCGACGGACGTTTCGCCTGTCCGGGATCGAATCCGCCGCCGGTGACGCGGAGAATGAAGGTGAGATTGACGCCGTCGTCCCCGGATTCCGCGCTTTCCCGGATACAGTCGAGGAGTGCGGTGCGTTCCTTTTCCTTGAGCGCGTCGATGGACGGGAGGCTGACATCGACAATTTTCGCCGTTGACATAAGCGGCGGAGCGAGGAGTGCGTCCCCGATCTGTCCGACGTCGAGTTCCCCGTCCCCGAAGGAGAGGGAGATGGCATTGAACGCCTCGAAGGAGGGATCCGGGCAGACAATCCGACGCATCTGCGCGGCAGTGTGGTTTTTGGTGTAGTCTTCATCGCCGTAGAAGAAGTAGAAGCCGCGTACGGCACCTGACTTGATGGCGGCGTTTAATTCGAGTTCTGTCATGTTTTTGGTTTACAGTTCCTTTATCTGGTCTGCACTTAACGTGCGGCTTTCATAATTTTGGATTACGCTGAAAGCGTTGGGAGAGTATTGTAGAAAAGCTCCGCTTTTCAGATTCTATTTGTAACGCCTACGCGGCGGGCGCAAGAACCCTCCGTTGCCGGGCTCTTGATTCGGCAACCAGGGGAGACCCCTGGACCCAATGCCTCCGGCGGGAGTTTTGGACAACGTGCAGTTGAAATCTTTAGCGAACCCACTTCATCGCAAGGGACACTCAATTCCCTCGGTAAACTCAGCCTGCGGCGGCGAGATTTTGACGATTCGGGCACTGATCGTTGGGGATGTGTCACGGGATTTGCTCCATAAATTTCAGCCTGCGGCGCGGTGCGGGTTTATTCTGTTCCTGTTGACGGAACGTTCGTCTTTACCGTAGGGTTGCCCCTTGCGGGTAACCGCCGAACAGATCCGGCTGACTTCACGTCCGTGCACAGATTTTCTCCCATTGATTCTGCATCACTTCACCGCCGCTTCAATGAGCATCCGCACGAATTTATACACATTATCCTTCGTTTCGCGGTCGAGTTCCTTGAAGGTTTTCAGGGCGGCGGTGAG
Organism: Clostridia bacterium; assembly: GCA_017463075.1. Classification (GTDB taxonomy): domain Bacteria; phylum Bacillota; class Clostridia; order Oscillospirales; family CAG-272; genus UMGS1696. The sequence goes on along the minus strand of JAFTPW010000266.1, from coordinate 17,600 downwards.
TTTTGTGACCTGATCGGTGGAGAGATCGGTCAGTGTTTTCGCGCCCGTGGACTGGAGCAGGCCGAAGAGGGTTTCCGTGAACTGTTTCCGCTCCTCCTTCGTGATGCCGCTGAGCCATTTTTTCATGACTTCGTCGTGGCGTCTTCCCTGTTTTGAGAGATCATCGAGATGCACGAACGACGGGCCCTTCACTGACCACGAAAACGGGTCATGCTGGAACAGTCCGACGTTGTCCGGGAGTGTGGATTCGATGACGGTATAGTCTTCGTTGTGCTCCAGAAGCATCCCGATCACGGACGACTGGGGCACGATGGTGAAAATTTTCGGCTTCATTTCGTCAAACTGCGGCGACGCGATGACTTCGGGCAGAAATCCCGGGCCGTCGTTGCTGTACGCATGGATGACGCGTTCACGGATCTCCCGCCGTGCGAAAACTGCCGAGAAAACTGCCAGATTGCCGCCCTTTGAGTGACCGCCGGTACGGATTTTTCCGCGATGCACGGCGCCGATTTCCTCAAGATACTCCACGGCGAGGCGCTGGGACATGACGGGACAGGTAAAGCTGAGGTTGAAGTCCTCCTGCCATCCGACGAGGGTATCGTCCGTGCCGCGGAAGGCGACGAAGATGGAATTGTCGGGCAGAATAAACGTGACGGCGGCGAACTGGAGGTGCTCTTCCTCGCGCAGTTCAAACCGGTAGCTGGTGAGGTAAACTTCGGAGAAACGCGCAGACTGTGCGGCGGCTTCAAACAGATCGTTGTTGATTTTCGGGATGATCTGACCGAATTCCTCGCCGCCGGGATGTTTTTCGCGGTGCGCACTCAGGCAGTCGGACAGCTTCACGGGCACACCGAGCGGCGTATCGGGTACAATTCCGGCGTAGTCAATGAACGCCAGCATGGAAAAAATGAGGTTATCGACCTCGCAGAACGGAGCGGACCCGAACGTGAGATCCCCGCGCCACGCGAGGTAGTCGTTGATATTGGGCATAGGTTTCCTTTGGTGTATGGTTTCTTGGGTTATAAGAAGTATTCGGAATTCCGGACAGAACGGGCTGCTTTGCCTATGGATTTCACTTAATGTCATCAAGCCCGACTTCACTTTCTGTCATTCAGAGGGCGGGTTATCCTAACGCAGCAAGCCCAACGTCCTGCCCGAAGAATCTTTGCACATCCTGTTTCGATTGCGTTATGTCCGTGGTTATCCTGATTATTCGGCTGAAGGGTACTCACGTGCGTCCCCAACGAACAGTTTGCAGACATTTAATTTATGCAGTTTATATGTTAAGGCGTTCGTGAGTACCCTTCACCTGAATAGTATGGAATACCACAGACATAACAATATCTGAGCAGGACATGCACAGATTCTTCGGGCGCTGTGTATGGCGTTGGCTGCAAGTAATTTTCGCCCTCTGAATGACAGGCGTCAGCGTTTGGCTTGCTGACATCATGCATACGGCTTAAATGGAAATAACATTGACAGATTATTTATTCTGTAAAAAACGGTTCACCGAACAAATCTATTATATCCCCTATTCTGTTAACAAATCTACGGAAATGTGGAAAATCTTTCGGCTGTGAGGGATGAACGCCAAAACCCGGCACACGCGGACTCCCCCGATTCCGTGAATGCCGGATTTTTACGTCTTGCTTATGCCGCGCGGATTCTCATGACGGCACAGGTAATGTCGTCCATGGAGCCCCGTCGTGCGGCTTCCTTTACGATTTTTGCCGCCGCGTCGTGTTCGTTTCCGCGCAGTACTGTGTCATCCGCCGTCATCATATCGAGCAGCCACGGAACTTCCTCGTAGGATCGTGCCGCGCCGTCCGAGACCATGACAATGGTATCCCCTGCCGCTACATCAAACTTTATCATTTCCGCGTCCAATGCACGGATGATCCCGATCGGGACTGTTTTGGATTGCAGGCGGAAGATTCCTCCGTCACGGAGCACAAACGACGGTGCCGCGCCGCTCTTGATGAATCTGGCTTCCCCCGTGACCAGATCAATCTCGGCGATATCCACGGTGGCTGACGTCTCACGCCCCGACGCGCGGATGATGCGGTTGAGCATTTTCAGAGCCGTTTCCAGCTCCGCGCCGCTTCGGATGAGCTTTTCCAGTAAAGTCACGCATACACCCGACGTGAGTGCGGCTTCTTTCCCGCTTCCCATCCCGTCGGAGATGACCATGTAATACCGCCCGTCCGCTTCAAAGGATGCTGCGGCGTCACCGGATACCCTCTCGGATTCCAGCGTATCCGTGACTGTGATCTCAGGCTTTTCCTCCTCTTCTGTATGGATATGCATCTCAGCGTCCGTGATGTCGGCGTCCGTCTCAGCGTGCTCCGGCTCTCCCGCACAGTCTGCACCGCGGTCCCGTTCTCCGGCATAGTACCTGTGTACACCCGATGCCGCGCAGGTATAGTCCCCGGACACACATTCGTACAAGCGCCCCGACTCCATCCGCATGGACAGAGATGCTCCGTTCAGTTCAAATTCCGGTGTCGTCAGCTTCACGCCGCAGAGCTCTTCAAACAGCCTGCGGATATCGTCACCTCCCATCCGGGTAGCGCAAAGGTCGATATCGGAGACGAAAATTTTCTTCATCCTGTCCCCGTAGACCGCGACGCCGCCCGCAGAAAAATCGTTGTAATTCAGGATTCTCGCGCATTTTGCGCTGAGTTTGTCGTCCAGATCCGCGTTTGCCCGTTCCGCTGACACGGCGTGATCGAGCAGTTCCCCTGCAAGAAGCCAGTCCGCTGACTGCGTTGCCAGATGATCCGACTGCCGCCGTGTCCGGATCAGCTCCGCGGCTCTGAGGTTCACTTCGTCTAAAATCCGACCGATGCTGTAACACGTGGACGCGATGGCATGCGGCACGGCGGCGGCAGAAGCATACCCGGTCGCGGCAAGCTCATCGGTCATCCGGCGGATCGTTTCCGTGCGTTTGGCGGCATTGCTCTTCCGGCATTTTTCCCGCAGTCTGCACGTTTTGCAGTAGAAATCGAATGCGGTTTCGGTCAGATCCAGCATTTCATCCCGTCCCGGCTTCACGAGCTTCTCTGACAAGCCCCCGAGCACAGCCCCGACCGAGGAAAGTCCCTCTGACAGACCCTCCATGCGGCGGCGCATTCCCACAGCTGCGGCGGCATCCATGGCAGCGGACGCCTGTCCCGTCAGCGAAGTACAGCATCCGCCCGACCGGATCGTACCGAACAGCCCATCCGGCATGAAATTGTACCTCCCGAGCGGAATCACAAGAGCGCACGCCGCGACCACTGCCGGAGTCATCGCCGTAAATCCCGCCAGTCCTTCCTTGAAAATCGCCCACGCAACCGCCGCAATCCCGGCAGAAATGACGCCGAACGCTGACCCGAGCGGTGTTCTGCCGAGCATTCCCGAAACCGCCGCCGCAATCGGATACGCCGGAGCGAGGGATGCATCCAGAACAACGCCGGATGCCAGACCCGCCAGCGCTCCCCGGTGCACGCCGAATTTTGATGTGATCACCACGGATGCGGCAAAAGCGAACAGTCTGCCGAAGGAGAACACGCCGTCCGTGAAGGAATCGAGCGAGAGCGTGATGACGGCGCATGCGAAGTACACCGACACCTCCCGGACGGGAAAATTCCGCATCCGGTTTTCGGTGAGGGCATAAAAGAGATATGTAAACAAAGGTGTCGTCAGGAGAGAAAACACAGCACCGAACAGGTCATAATACACGTACCCGCCCGCAACCACCGACCATGCTCCGGCGAACAGTGCTGCACAGGCTGAAAGTGCCATCCGCACTCTCACGTTTTCCCGGAGCATGATCCCGTCAGCATTGCTGTGTGCCGGAACCAGAGCCTGACCGGTGTCATCCTGACGCTTCAATCCGAGGCACGAGAGCACAAACGGAAGAAAGCCTGAATTTTTACGGGATGATTTCACGCCGCTGTTTTCCGGATTCCCCGATCCTGACAGGAGCCACGCCGAGACGAGCATACGTGAGAGGGTGAGTGCGAGAAGGACTGCCGCGTATGCGTATCCGACCGCGGGAATGCGCACGGAACCGATGAGGGCTCCCGCGAATGCTGAAAGCGTCATGCCGATTCCTGACACAGCCGAGACGACGGCGACACCGAACGGGAACGTCCCCGGGAACGCGGCGCATCCGGCAGTGACAAAGGCGAGGACAGCGGTGAGGATGAGAGCGAGGATACGCTTTGCCTTCACGGTGCCGAAGAAGCGTGAGACGGTGTCCCTGGATATCCTTCGTCCGAGCGGTTTCACGGATTTGTTCATGAACGGATTGTTCATCATAGTACCTCCGGTATGTAATTTGGGATTCACAGGTATTTTCCTGAGCCTTGAACCGGTCTGCCGGGGGAGAAGCGTGCCGGTTTCATCTGGCTTGCCTGCATTATACACCACGGGGACGGAAAAATTTGTTGCGCGGAGGTTTTCGGAATATGGGCGGAATTTGCCGGAAAGTGCGGCACTTCACGGGTGATGGCGGAGGGAGCAATTTCCCGCGCGGTGTACGGCGGTGTCTGTCGGGGAACGTCGCGGGAAATTGAGGGAAGAAGGAAGAGGAAAAAGGTAAGAGGTATAGCGGGCGGATGTGGTTTTGGTGCTTGACAAAGGTACTTTTGTGTGATATAATAATAATGATGTAGAATATCGGCAGTATGCAGAATCACAAAGGAGGGTATCCATGACGGAAAACAAGCCGAAACCCTTGCACATTGTGCTGGGAATTCTCGCAGTGATTGCCGCGGCGGTGATTTATACAGTCGGCGGCTCGAAAAGTGCACCCGATCCCGAAGAATACACCCCTGAAGCATATGGTGTGGAAAAACTGGAAGCGGAAGCTCCTCCTGCGATGCAGATTGCGGTATGGCAGAGGAATGACAAAGACCGTGTTTATTACGAGAGAAATTACTATGACAAAACCTTTTATGACATGATCGAGCTTCCCATGGAGGTAGGCGGCACGGTGCGTACAATATCCGAAAACAGCTTTGTCGAACGCTCCGATGAGAACACCGAAGCAGCCATGCAGATTCTCTTTGACGGTCCTATATCCGGACGCTATGAGCTTGGGTATTCTACTGCGCTTCACTTCAGCGGAGACAATGATATCATGCCGTTCAACAATCCCGACGCATTCCACAACGACAACGCCTCTTTCAGCTGGAATGATCTCGTGACGATTTCTGTTTATGATATTGTTGACTGGGTCTATCGTACAAAAACCTATGATCCAACGGATTGGCATAAGAATGCGATTGCCGCATGTGAACAAGCCGGGGGATTCGACATTGACGACTATCTCGTTTACGAAAAAATCACGGACGTATATTCCGATGTCCCCGAAGAATTTCAGGATTTATACCGCGCAGTCACCACCACGCACCTGTATCTGTACGGACATGACTCCGTGAAGCAGGATATTGTCCTCGCCGAAGCGGTGCTGGAGCTGAAATCATACTCCCGCTGGATCGGTCTGGACGCAGGTGAGCCGGAGTATCAGTTTGAACTGCACGGCTTCGAGAACAAATCCTACACCGACGTGACGGTGGTTTCCTATACCCAGTCGGATTCGTATGCAATGGAATAAAGGAGGATGGCATGAAAAAATTCATCTGTCTGCTGCTTGCGGCAGTTCTGCTGTGCTCATGTGCGGCGGAGACTTTGCCGGAGGAAACTGCGGCGGAGACCGTGGTGCGGAATTATGTGGATATCCGGCGCAAGGAAACCTGGTACGATTTGGAATGCATCGCCACCGACTATTCTCTCATCGAAAATATCATTCCGGAATCAACACAGATTCTCATGCTGCGGGTGGATTCTGTGAAAGAAGTTCTTTACACCGGAAGTTATCACTTTGAATACGGTTGTGAGATTCTGAAAATCTATCACGACGATTCCGCATCCCTCAAAGTCGGAGACAGCATTTCTGTTTTCACCACCGAGGGCAGTATGAAAGCAAGTGACGCCGCCGCTCTCATCCGTTACCCGCTGACGTACCACGGCAAAAAAACGCTCACTGAATCCTACACCGACAGCGATTATATCAGCTCATCCCACTTCAATGCCGTTCCCATCGAAATCGGCGGAACGTACATTGTCTATCTGTCCTCCGATTCACTGGAACGCTACGGATACTACAATGAAATCGGTTACAGCTACCTGTATGAAGCAGTCGGCGAGAACATTTACACAAGCTCCGAGAGAGTACTTTCCGAAAAGAAACTTGAGGATGTGGAAAAAGAGATCGACAATCAGCTGAAAATGTATTCCCCGGATAAAACAGAATAACCGCAAAAAAGAGATACGCCATCCTTCATCGGATTCACGTATCTCTTTCGTTTTACTTATTCTTTTTCTTGACTTTTTTCACGCCGAGGAGGATGAGCAGAACCGCGAGGACACTGCCCGCACCGCCTGCCGCTGCCGCTTTTTTGATCTTCGCAGCCTTTTCCGCCTTCTTCCGGCGTTCTTCCCGGCTCTGCGCGAACAGCCAGTCGATGTTTTCACGGTCGCTGTAAACCATGTTCCAGACATTGTGTCCGCAGCCGTCAAATTCCGTGTAGTCGATGTTCTCGCCGCCCTCGTTCCGGATGGATGCGTACATCATTCTCGTGCCCCTGACGGGAACAACATCGTCGTCGGAGCCGTGGAAGGTGCGGATCGGGATGCGTTTCAGGAGCTTTGCATATGCCGTGTCGCCGCCGCCGCAGACGGGAATGCCCGCCGCGAATCTTGCGCCGTGACGTGCGAGGAGATCCCATGTGCCGAAGCCGCCCATCGACAGCCCGGTAACATACACGCGGTCCTCGTCGACGTTGCAGTAATCCTTCACGTCATCCATGATCCGGCAGACCAGCTCAAGCTGACGGGATTCGGGGGTATCGGCAATGGAGTAGTTCCCGTTCGCCCAAGGAGTCAGCACCCACTGGCTCTCGTTCGGACACTGGGGCGCGATCACGATAGAATCGTAAACCGGGGAATCGGGATCGTTGAACATGTTTTGCAGGCCGTGGATCATCTGCTTTTCGTTGTCCGTGCCTCTTTCGCCCGCTCCGTGCAGGAAAACGAGCATCGGGTACTTCTCGCCGCAGTCGTAATTCTTGGGAATATAAATCCGGTAAGGCAGGCTCGCGCCGTCCTCGGTGTAAACACGCTTTTCAAACACAACGTTCACGTCGTAAGCGTGGGTTCTCGCGGACTTTACCATTTTTGTTCAGTCCTTTCTTTGATTGGATGGGGATTGCGCAGAAGTCATTCATTCTGCATGATGCATTAAAACTTAACCTCAACGCCCGCGTCGCTGGAATCGTAGATGCCCTGCATGAGCTTGGAGGTGAGGATGTTGCGGTCGATGTGGGATGCGAGCTTCTTGCCGGTCTGCACGCAGTCCACGAACGCGTTGATTTCGTTCTGGAACATGGGAGTGGATTCGTATTCGGGCGTGTAGTCGCAGAGCTTGCCGTCCTTCGTGGTGTAAACCTTGAAGTCGCCGCCGTACTGGAGACGGATGCCGCCCTTTGTGCCGAGGAAGTCGATGAACATTTCGCCGACGCCGATGTTCTGAGCCCATGCGCCGTTGAGGGTAATGGTCGGGCCTTCGGTGCGGACAAATGCGGTAACGGAGTCGTCAACGTCGTAGGTACCGTTCAGGTCCTTGGTGTTTTCCGCCCACATGGATTCGTAAACGTAGTTCGGCATATCGACGCCGAGCTTGGAGAACGCCTTGCCGGAAACGGTCAGGGGAGCCGGGTCTCCTGTGCAGTACATGACGATGTCGAGGAAGTGTACGCCCCAGTCGATGAGCGCGCCGCCGCCTGCGATTTCCTTGGTGGTGAATGCGCCTCCGAGTCCGGGGATGGAACGGTGCGCACGGAAGGAAACGTAAACGTGGTAAACTTGGCCGAGCTCGCCCGCGTCGATGAGCTTCTTGATTTCGTTGACAGCGGTATTGAAGCGGTTGACCACGCCGATGTTGAGGGTCAGACCGGTTTCATGCTGAGCCTGCTGCATGGTGAGCGCTTCCGCGTAGGTTCTTGCGGCGGGCTTTTCGCAGAGAACGTGCTTGCCTGCCTTGAGCGCGTCGATGGAGATGATGGGGTGCATCTTGTTGGGCGTGCAGACGGAAACCGCGTAGATTTCGGGGTCAGCGAGCACTTCGTGGTAGTCGGTCACAGCGATGCCGCAGCCGTACTTTTCAACAGCGGCCTGTGCTCTTTCGGGGATGATGTCGCAGAAATACTTGATTTCGGCATCGGGGCAGTTCATGTAGGACGGAATGTGTGCGGAATTCGCGATGGTACCGCAGCCGATAACGCCAACTTTAATCATGGTGTTTCTCCTTTATGTGAAGTTGTAATTAGGTCGTTCTGATGATAAGGATTCACTTTATTGTACATGATTTCGGGAAGGTTGTCAAGATAAAGAAGAGAATAGATAAAAGAGAAAAGAGAATAGATAATAGAACAGAAGCGGCCTGACATGCAGCGTCTCTTTTTCTCTATTATCTATTCTCTCTTATCTCTTCTCTTAGGCACGTTTCTGTGCCGCTTCTGGGCCATCGGGGACTCGAACCCAGGACCGACCGGTTATGAGCCGGGAGCTCTAACCAACTGAGCTAATGGCCCGAACAGGGGTATTATACCATATTCCCGCCGTTCTGTCAAGACCGCTCTTTCATCCGATTTTGGAATAACTGGAAATTTTCCGGCTTTTCCGGGGAGCGGCGAATCTTTTCCCCCGATTTCTCTGCAAATTCACATTTTCCTCTTTTATTCTTCCATTAAATATAGTATAATATATTCTGTATTCATATGCCAATTCAACCGGAGGTACTCCCAATGGAAAACGTTAAGAAAAAAATCACCGTCGAGATCGTTGGCGACAGCATGACGCTCATCACCGACGAATCCGACGATTTTGTACGCGAGGTCGCCATGCGTCTGAACAAGCGTATGCTGGATCTGACCCGCAATAATTTCCGCACTTCCAAATACGACGCCGCGCTTCTCTGTGCCCTCGACGCCATGAGCGAAAAGGTCAAGGCGGAAAAGCGCGTTCGCACCGTGGAATCCCAGCTCTCCGTGGCGCAGCAGGAAATCCGCAGACTCGAGGAAAAGCTCGCATCCGCCGAATCCGCTCCCGCAGAAGCAAAAGCACCCGCCGAAGAACCCAGACCCGCCGACGAATCCCTCAGCCGCATGATCCGTGCCGCATCCGATGGGGAAACCTCCGAGGACCGCGTACGCGCACTGGAAAATTACCTCGACAACAAGAAATCCGGCGACGGCGGCTCCCAGTCCCGCGAAGACAAGATCAAGTACATCGAATCCCTCCTGCGCGGTAACGACTGATGCGCACACACGCTTCCCCCGAACTTCTCGCACCCGCCGGATCGATGGAAAGCCTCCGTGCCGCACTTTCTGCCGGAGCTGACGCCGTCTATTTCGGCGGAACCGCATTCTCCAACCGGATGCGGGCGAAGAATTTCACAAACGACACCATAACCGATGCCCTGAAACTCATCCACTCCTGCGGGGCAAAGGCTTACGTCACTGTCAACACGCGTGTCAGAGAACGGGAACTGTCCGAGCTTGATACTCTCCTTGACGCCATTCTCGGCGGTGAGGAAACCTGCGATGCCATCATCTGTGCGGACCTCGGTGCGGCTTCAAGAATCCGGGAGCGTTATCCCGACGCCGTCCTGCACGCGAGCACGCAGACTTCCCTCTCATCTCCCTCAGACGGTGCGTTTCTGAAATCCCTCGGCTTTACGCGGCTCGTTCTTCCGAGAGAGCTGTCCCTTGCCGAAATCCGCGAAATTTCCGACAAATCCCCGCTTGAGACCGAGATTTTCATCCACGGCGCGCACTGCGTTTCTCTCAGCGGTCAGTGCCTGATGTCCTACTTCATGGGCGGACGGAGCGGCAACCGTGGAGAATGCGCACAGCCCTGCCGTCTTCCCTACACCGCCGACGGAAAAAGCGGATACCCCATCTCCCTCGCCGACATGTGCCTTGCCGGACGGATCACCGACGTCATTGCCAGCGGCGCCGCATCGCTCAAGATCGAAGGACGGCTGAAATCCGCGCCCTACGTCTACGGTGTGACGAAAATCTACCGCACGCTCCTGGATGAGAGGCGCAATGCGGACAAAAACGAAATCAAAGCCCTCGCCGATCTCTTCACGCGCGGCTTCACGGACGGCTTCTTCACGGGAGCGTATTCCACGATGTCGGGCGGCAAGGGCGAGGAATCCAATAAATCCACGTTTGCCGATGAAATCCGCACCGGACTTGCCCGCCGGATTGAGAAAAACAGCCGGAAAACCGCTGACAAGCTCCCTCTGACGGCGCGTTTTGTGATGCGGGAGAACACACCCGTCTCGCTGACGCTGAAATCGGGTGAAACCGCCGTGACCGTGACCGGGTGCATTCCCGAGATAGCATCCGGAACCCCGGCGACTGCGGAATCGGTGACGAAGAATCTTATCAAATTCGGTGCGACGCCGTTCTCGCTCGATCCCGCGGACATTGACTTCGACATGGACGGAACCCTCTTCCTCCCCGTGTCCGAGCTGAACCGTCTCCGCCGCGATGCAGCCGATGAGCTCACCCGCGCGCTTCCCACAAACGAACCGAAGAAAAAAGTGCCCGCAGTTCCGTCTGAGAAGAAGTCCGCGCCCGTGAAGCGTACCTCCGTCAGCGAAAAAACGGCGGAATTTGCCCTCGCGGATGTGCTTCTGAAACAGAACAGCGCACTCAGCGCAGCGCTTGACGGATATTTCGACCGGATCTATGTTCCCTGCACCGACGCGGATGCCGTGCTCGGAAAAAGCGGGATCGCACCGGAGAAAATTTCCGCCGTCATGCCGGTCATCACGCCCTCGGACGAACAGATTCACGCCGTGCTTGATTCCCTCGAAAAACTCCCGTCCCGCCGCGTGCTCTGCCACACACCGGGTCAGGTGAAGCTCGCAAAAGAACGCGGATTCACAGCGGATCTCTCCTTCCGGGCGAATATCTGGAACCGGGATGCCCTTGATGTGTACCGCGAACTCACCGACGGTGCTGTGTATCTCTCACCCGAGCTTCCCGCAGGTGCAATCCGGGATCTCGGCGGCGGTGCAATCGTTTACGGAAGAATTCCGGCGATGACGATGGGACGATGCGTGATCTCGCGCGGAAAATGTCCCAAAGGCAACCGCAGCGGACGCGTCGTGTACCCGCAGAGCGCAAAGCCGCACCGATGCATGATGACACTCACAGACCGAAAAAACGAAACCTTCCCCGTCATCGGACAGGCGGACTGCACCAATGTGATCTACAACAGCGTTCCCGTATGGATGGGAGACCGCATGCAGGACGTCAGAGGCGCCGAAGCCGTGCATTTCATGTTCACCCTCGAAGATGCGGATGAAATTCTCTCCGTGATTGATGGGTACAGATGCGGCAGAAGCGGCGTCGGACGGCGGATATGACAGGATAAATTATGGATATCATCGATGTAAAAATCAAGCAGCTGCGAGAACTTCCCGCTCTCCCTGCGTATCAGACACCCGGCAGTGCCGCATGTGACCTCTGCGCCGCCATCGACGAGCCCGTGACGATTCAGCCGGGTCTCTCGGCGCTCATTCCGTCCGGGATTGCCATTGAACCGACCGAGCCGTGCGTGTGCCTCCTCTTTGCCCGCAGCGGACTCGCCGTGAAGCACGGAATCACCCTCGCGAACACCGTCGGCGTGATCGACATGGACTACCGCGGTGAGATCAAGGTCGCTCTCATCAACCACGGCACAGAACCCTACACCGTCACCCCCGGCGAGCGGATTGCGCAGATGATGTTCGTCCGCTTTGCACAGGCGAATTTTATTCCCGCCGATGCTCTCTCCGACACCGAACGCGGAGACGGCGGCTTCGGACATACGGGGAAATAAGATCAAAGCAGCGTAGGGCGGGTGGCTTGCTCCCGCCGCAGGGTTTTGGCAAAACTTACGGCGGCACCAAGGCACCGCCCTACAAAGATCCAAACGTTTTTCTTCATAAATTTTAAAATTTTCAAGGATTTTGTTATGCGTTCATCCCATTTCTGGCTGAATCTGTTTCTGGTCTGCGTTGGGGTTGTGACGGGATCCATGGTTTCGGAGATGACGGCGGGAATTCCCATCCTCAGCTGGCTCTCCTACGGTCTGGATTTCGGCACGCAGTCCCCGCTCGTTCTGGATCTCGGGATTCTGTCCGTCACCTTCGGCATCACGATTGACCTGACCATCTCCGCCATCATTTTCGTGGCACTGTCCCTCATTCTGGGCAAACTCATTGTAAAGAAGTAATTTTATGTTCAATAAACCCATCATCCTTGCCTCCCAGTCACCACGGCGACGCGAACTCCTCACGCAGGCAGGCATCGCGCACACCGTCCTGACCGCTCCCGCAGACGAAGGCTCCATTGCATACGTCCCGCATCATCCCGAGGACTACGTCACCGCAGAAGCCGTGCTTAAAAACGACGCGGTTCTGAAAATCGCCCCGGACGACTGCGTGATTCTTTCCGCCGACACCATCGTGTACGACGACGTCACCGACACCGTGCTCGGCAAACCCAAGGACCGCGATCACGCATACCGCATGCTCAAGTCCCTCAGCGGACGGCATCACCGCGTCATCACCGGCGTCTGCATCACCGATAAGGCGTCCGATACCCGCAATGCCTTCGCCGTCTCCACCGATGTGTACTTCCGCACCCTCACGGACGAGGAAATCTACACCTACATCGACTCGGCACAACCCTACGACAAAGCCGGCGCATACGGCATTCAGGAATCCGCCTGCATCTTCGTGGAACGCATCGACGGAGACTACTGCAACGTCGTGGGTCTGCCTGTGTGCGCGGTTTATGTCCGGCTGCACGACGTTGTTAAAGAAGAAAGAAGAAAGAAGAAATAAAAAAGAATAAATATGGCTGGAGCGGATGTTCCCTTGCAGCCGTAACGCAAACCCAACCCGCGCGGCAGGCTGGATGGTTCTCGCCTCATCCGTCACGATTTTTAAGAAAAAATCGCGCCACCTTCCCCGGCTGCGTTTGTGGAGCTGAAATTTCCAGTACCTGCACGGGGAAGGCTTGTTGAGGGTAGCGTCCCGGAGCATCGCCGGAAGTGAATCACAGTTTGCGCCGCAGGCTGGAATTTACCCGTACAATCCAGTGACACTAACGTGACTGTCAGTGCCCGAACCGCCCAAACCTCGCCGCCGCAGGCTGAGCTTACCCGGGCAATCCAGTGTCTCTTGCGATAAGATATGTTCGTAAAAAACCACAACTGCACGTTGACCAATCCCTCGCCCGGCGGAGCCTTGGGTCCAGGCACTCCTGGCAGCCGAATCAAGAGCCCGGCTGTGGAGGGTTCTTGCGCCGCACGCGTAGTGCATAAAATCATAAAACGCGAAGCGTTTTTTACCTTATCTCCCTGACGATTCAGAAAACCCAAACCGGCTGTAAGCCAACCCAAAAACGAAACAAATAATCTACTAAAATAAAGGTAACGTAATCATTATGAAAAGTATCGGCATCGACCTCGGCACCGCCAATACCCTCGTGTATGTGAAAGGCCGCGGTATCGTTCTCCGTGAGCCCTCCGTCGTGGCCGTGGAAGCAAAATCACGCAAAGTCGTCGCGGTCGGAAACGAAGCAAAAATGATGCTCGGCAAAACGCCCGGCTCCATCCTTGCCATGCGTCCCCTCAAAGACGGCGTCATCGCGGAATTCGACATCACTGCCGCCATGCTCCGCCATTATTTCAAGAAAATCTCCGGCAATACCATCTTCAGCCGCCCGAAGGTCATCATCTGTATCCCCTACGGCGTCACCGAAGTGGAAAAACGCGCAGTCGAGGACGTCACCCTTGAAGCCGGCGCTCAGTCCGTGGCCCTGATCGAAGAACCCATCGCGGCAGCTTTCGGCAGCGGTCTCCGCGTTGACGACGCGCGCGGCTCCATGATCGTTGACCTCGGCGGCGGTACCACGGAAGTCGCGGTTCTCTCCCTCGGCGGCATCGTCATGTCCAATTCCCTCCGCATCGCCGGTGACGAACTCGACGAAGCCATCGTTTCCTACATCAAGCGCAAGTACAATATCCTCATCGGCGAAACCACCGCGGAGCTTCTGAAAAAACGGATCGGCAGTGCGCACGAAGCCACCGACCGCGGGGCAATGGAGGTTCGCGGACGCAATCTTCTCAGCGGTCTGCCGGCGATTGTGACCATCACTTCCGCGGAAATCCGTGAGGCTCTGCGCGATCAGCTTGAGGACATCCTCGAAGGTATCCGCAACACCCTCGAGAGCACGCCTCCGGAGCTCGCATCCGACATTTACGACACGGGCATCATGCTCGCGGGCGGCGGTGCGCTTCTCTCCGGTCTGGATCTGTTGATTTCCCGCATGACGGGTATCCGTACAGTCGTCGCGAAGTCCCCGATTGACAGCGTCGCCGTCGGTATCGGACGCGTCATCGAGAGCGGAAACGACATGAACGGGCTGGTTTCGTACCGGGCGCGGTAAAAGCGGCAGTTTCCGGATTCTCCAGATCTGAACACGCAAACCCAAAATATCGTAGGGGACGGCGCCCTCGACGTCCCGCAAAGCAAAAGCAATCGAAATTTTGTCAGCTTTCAACCGTGACCATTCACAGCAATATCATTTGTTTGAATTGTTTGTCGGGACGTCGAGGCGCCGTCCCCTACGGTTTCTGCAAATTGATGCTTTCACCTGCACCCGATTGCAAACATTATTTATGAAACATTTTTTCAAAGATAAATTCTTCTACATCATCACCGTTATTGCGCTGCTGGTGACGATCGTTCCGTCGGTGTTATATTCGATGGGGCTGACGTTCGTTTTCCGCGATGCGGTGAATATGCTCCTCACACCCATGCAGAAGGGATTCAACTACGCCTCCGAGGCCGTGGACGGGTTTGTTTCCTATTTCTACAAATTCGATGACCTCGTCGAGGAAAACAACCGCCTCAAGGAGGAAATCCGCGATCTTCGAGAACAGAACTATGACGCCGCGGATCTTGAGGAAATGTACACGTGGATGAGCGATTTTCTGGAGCTGAAAATGCAGCATCAGGATTATAAAATGACCGCCGCCGCCATCACCGGACGGGAAAGCGGAAACTACGCGAAGATTCTCACCATCGACGCGGGATCCGCCGCAGGTCTTGAGCTCGCCATGCCCGTTGTGACCTCCGACGGCATCGTGGGACAGATCACGGAGCTCGGTCTGACGTGGGCACGCGTGACGACGATCGTTGAGCCGAACTCGTCCGTGGGTGCGTACATTGAGAGAACCGGTGACGCGGGCGTTTGCGAGGGCAGTTTCGAGCTCTCCGCGGACGGTCTGTGCGAGCTGAATTATCTTCCCGCCGACAGCACCGTTCAGGCAGGCGACCGCGTTCTTTCCACCGGCTTCGGCAGTGTCTACCCGCGCGGTCTCGTGATCGGGTACGTCGAATCCGTCGCGGAAAACCCGTACACGCGCGGTCTGACCGTGAAGGTAAAATGCGCCGCCGAGCTGTCCGAACTCTCGCGGGTTATGGTGATTACGTCGTTTGAAGCCACCGCAGTTGACGCGAGCGAGCTGGCGGAATAAGGCAGGATGAATCGGCGGATGGTTTGTTTGAACCGGCGGTCGGGGGCAAGCCCCAACCCTACGGTTTTGCGGACGTTCCGTCAACAGAAACAACGTAAAACCACACCGCGCCGCAGGCTGAGCTTACCGAGGGAAATCCAGTGTCCCTTGCGATAAAGGAAGATCGCGTCACCTTACAACTGCACGGGTATGCCGAATCCCCACTTGGGTCCAGGCACTCCTGGTCGGGGAGATTCCTAAGAGGGTCGCGACCGATCCTCTTAGGCGCCCCCGCGAGGAGAGATACAAATCCAATTCGAAAAGCGGAGCTTTTCTACAATATCGATCCCTAACGCTTTAGGAAAACTTAACCGGCTGTAAGCCAAACATCCCTACAAAATCATGAAAAACAAAACGCAAGATTCTCTCCCGGAAAAACTCCGCGGATGGCGGCTGGGTCTCTCCCTCGACGGCGAAAATCTCGCGAAGGGCGGCGTCTGTGCACTCCTCCTCGTCTTTTTCGCTCTCCTCCAGACCACGCTGTTCACAAGATTCAAACCGTTCGGCGCGGTGCCGGATCTCATTCTCCCGCTCGTCATCGCCGTCTCCATGACCGAAAAAGAAAAATGGGGCGCCGTGTTCGGTGTCATCGCCGCGTTCGTCATCGAATCCCTCGGCGGCTCCACTGTGACCCTGCTCCCGATTCTCTACATGCTCGCCGGGTATATCTGCGGCATCTGCACAACCTACTATTTCCGTGACGCCTTCGCGGTGCGCGGAATGTACACGCTCATTTCCTCAGCCGCAAGAGTGATCTTTACCCTGCTCGCACTCGTCCTCACCGTCGGTGACTTCGATCTCATCCTCTGCATCAAAGACGCAGTCGTGCCGGAGTTCTTTGCCAGCGGCGTTTTCGCAGTCCTCCCTCACGCCGCCGCAAAACTCGCACTCCGCCCCTTCCACCTCACAAGAGACGAAAGAACCGGATCTTGATCCGATTTTCTATCTTCACTTTTCACCCTTCACTTCATCAACAAATCCACATCTGATATGCCGAACATTATCTCTTCCCTCGCTCCCATGGCGGGCTATACCGATGCCGCTTTCCGCAGAATCTGCTCGGAATTCGGCGCGGATTACGCTGTCAGCGAGATGATTTCTTCCATGGCAATGGTCATGGGCGACAGAAAAACCGCGGATCTCGCGAAAATCCATCCCGGAGAAGCCCCCGTTGTCCTCCAGATTTTCGGGCACGATCCCGATGTCATGGCGAAATCCGCCGATATGCTCCTTTCCGGCAACTACCACGGCTGCTCCTATGCCGCAAAACCCGCCGGAATCGATATCAACATGGGCTGTCCCGTCAAAAAAATCGTCTCCAACGGCGAGGGATCCGCACTCATGAAAAATACAGACCTCGCCTGCCGGATTATCTCCGCTGTCGCTGAGGTCTGCGCAAAATACAGCGTCCCGCTCTCCGTGAAACACCGTCTCGGATGGGACAGCACTTCAATCAACGCCGCGGATTTCGCATACGCCGCCGCACGTGCAGGAGCTTCGAAAATCACGCTCCATACCCGCACGCGCGAGCAGATGTATGCCCCGTCCGCGGATCCTTCCGTCTGCCGTGAAGTCTCCGCACGACTCCGAGAACTGAATGTCCCGCTCGTTGGCAACGGGGATATCGAAACCCTTGATGACGCAAAAGCTTACCTTGATTTCGGGTGCAGTGAAGTCTCCGTCGGTCGTGCCGCGCTCGGGAATCCGTGGATTTTCCGCCAGCTCAAGGAGCCGGATACCTTCACGCCGCCGTCCCTCGACGAAGTCATCGACCTTGTCATCCGCTTTGTCACCGAGCTTGTCGCCGAAAAAGGAGAAGAGGTCGGCATCCGGGAATCCCGCGGACGTGCGGCGTATTTCATCCACGGCATGCGCGGCTCTGCAAAAATCCGCGACCGGCT
>JAFTPW010000265.1:0-4814 GCA_017463075.1 Clostridia bacterium | reverse complement strand
ATAGGCGAACAGACCGGAGTCCTGCGCACATCCCGTCAGCATGAAAACAAACGCCGCTGCGATGACGGCGAGTGCGGCTTTGTATCGGCTTAAAAAATGCATAACCCGCTCTCCTGAAATGTGTTTATCACATCGTGACTGCCACATTCTATGCAGAAAAGCGGGAGATCATGCGCGGTTGGAATGCCGGAAATTAGTGTCTTACCGTGGTAACGACGGTGCCCTTGGAGTTGTAGAACTTCATAACCTTGAGCATCTTGTTGATGGCTTCGAAGCATACAACAGTGGACTTGCCGTCCTTTTCGAGCCGTGCGAAGTAGGAGTCGGGGCTCTTGGTGCTTCCGCGGAAATCGAGGACTTCGTCAGCGTTCTTGTACTGAGCTTCGTATTCAGCGGTCATGGGAGCGATTACGGTGAATTCGGAGACGAGGTTTTCGAAAACGACCTTGCCCTTGCCGCTGCCGTTGAGCTCCTGAATCTTGAGCTTTGCGTTGATGACTTCATACTTGCGTTCTTCCTTGACGAGGCGCCATGTGAACCAGACCAGTGCAACGAGGAGAACGAAGAAGACGCCGCCCCATACAGCACCAGCACCCTGTGTGAGGGAGATAACGAAGCAGATTGCCGCAAACGCGAGAATGTACAGGCCGATGAGCAGAATGCGCTTTTTCAGATTCTGACCCTCGGGCTTTTTTTCCACGGTATATTCCGCGTAGTTGATGGATTCTTCCATAGGAACGTGAACCTCCGTAGGTGGATTTAGGTATTAGCTTTAGTTTACCATAAAAACGGGAAAATTGCAATAGGTTTTATAAAAAGTGAAGAGTGAAAGGAGAAGAGTGAAGAGAAACAATGATAAAAACGTTCTTTCTCATCTTTATTCGGTAAAATCACAAAATCCTATGGACGGCTATCGGTTTTTGTGATATAATGCAGGAAAGAGAAAATTTATCCCAATCAAAAGGAGAACAAAATCATGGCTGAAACCAAAAAGAAGCTCCGCATCGGCATCATCGGCACCGGCGGCATCGCTCATGCTCACGCAAATGCGTACAAGCAGTTTGACGACGTGGAAGTCGTTGCGGGCGCGGATATCATTCCCGGCAAGGCACGTGCATTCCTCGACGAATTCGGCTGGACGGAAGCGGACGCGTACGAGACCCACGAAGAGCTGTGCGCACGGAAGGACATCGACGCCGTCTCCATCTGCACCTACAACTCCCAGCACGCCGCTCCCTGCATCTGTGCGCTGACTTCCGGCAAGAACGTTATGCTGGAAAAGCCGCTGTGCGTAACGCTCGATGAAGCGAAGGCGATCTGCGCCGTTGAGAAGGCAACCGGCAAGTTCGTAACCGTCGGTTTCCAGCCCCGCTATGGCGCGAACGTGAAGAAGGTCAAGGAAGTCATCGACTCCGGCGTTCTCGGCGATATCTACTACGTTGTCGTCGGCGGCGGACGTGTCAAGGGCATTCCCGGACGCACCTTCATCGAAAAGGACAAGGCAGCAGTCGGTGCGGTTGGCGACATCGGATGCTACGGACTCGATTTCGCGCTCAATTCCATCGGTTATCCCAAGCCTCTCACCGTTTCCGCAAAGCAGTTCGCACACTTCGGCAAGGACCCGAAGAAGTACGCAGAAGCTGACCGGTTTACGGTAGACGACGACTTTGCCGTTGCCATGATCCGCTGTGAAGGCGACATCGTCATCGATTACCGCGCATCGTGGGCGATGAACATGGACACCACCGGCGACTCCCTCTTCTTTGGCACGGACGCAGGTCTCAAGGTCAAGGCACCGGTCGGATGCTGCTGGGACGGAGCTGCGGGGGATCTGGTGCTGTACAAGGACAACGAGGAAGGCAAGCAGGTTGCAACCGAAATCCCTGTCGAGGGCAACAACGTGAAGATGGGCATGTTCGAATCCAAGATCCGCGCATTCGTCGACGCATGCTGGACAAACGGACCCGCACCCATCCCGACCAGTCAGATTATCTACAATCAGGCAATCATCGACGGCATCATCCGCTCCTCTCAGTGCGGACATGAAGTGACCATTGATTTGTAAAAATCAATGCTTGATTTGTAAGAATCCATGCTCGATTTGTAATGGAATAAAAGCAAAACCGGCATTTCCGTGATTGGATTGCCGGTTTTTTTGTGTGGGAGTGCTGATATGGAGGGTGTGCGTCGGCGGGAGGATAATATCCAATGTCATTGATGGTAAGATAAACTTGATATCTGTCAGTCTCACGTCACCTTTTGTCATTCAGAGGGCGAAAATCACTTATAACCAAAGCCATACCTTGAGCCCGAAGAATCCGTGCATGTCCTATTCGACTTGGAATATGTCTGTGGTATTCCTGCCTATTCAGGTGAAGGTTACTCACGAACGATTTTACGAACGGTTTGTTCAAATACTATAACAGCAGATTATACATTGTTATAAAGTGAGTACCTTTAAGCTGAACAGGTACGACAACCACGGACATCTGCCGATCTGTACCGGATGTGCGCAGATTCTTCGGGCAGTACGTTGGGTTTAAATTGGTAGGATAGCCCGCCCTCTGAATGACAAAATTGTATGTTGGGCTTGTTGACGGATTACTTTTTACTGCCTTAAGAATATTGGAGCATAATTCTCTCGCGTAAAAGTACTGACAGACGCTGTTTCACCCGTTCCCTGCGATCTTCATTTCTTTTATCTTATCCCTGAGGTATGCCGCTTCTTCGAAACGCAGTTCTGCCGCCGCTTTCTTCATTTCCGCGGTGAGACGCTCGATTTCGGCTGTGGGATCCTTCATGGGCGCCTCTGCCTTTGAAGAACCGCGTCCGCGCTTTGCCTTCTTCGCCGCGGCGTTGTCTTCGGAGACTCCGATCTGGATCAGCTCGCCGATTTTCTTTTCGACCGTCTTCGGCGTGATGCCGTGGATGCGGTTGTATTCCAGCTGGATCGTCCGGCGTCGGTCGGTTTCCTCAATCGCCTGCTTCATGGAATCCGTCATGTGATCCGCGTACAGGATGACCTTGCCGTCCACGTTTCGCGCCGCACGTCCGATCATCTGGATCAGCGAACGCGCCGAGCGGAATAAGCCTTCCTTGTCCGCGTCGAGAATCGCCACCAGCGTGACTTCCGGGAGGTCAATGCCCTCTCGTAAGAGGTTGATGCCCACGAGAACGTCAAACAGCCCCATTCTGAGGTTTCGCAGAAGCTCCGTGCGCTCCATGGTCTCCACGTTGTGGTGGATGTACTTCACCTTCACGCCCTGCTCGTCGAGGTATTCCGTGAGATCCTCCGCCATTTTCTTCGTCAGCGTCGTCACAAGGACTCGTTCTCCGCGCGCGGTACGGGTCTTGATCTCGCCGAGAAGATCGTCCACCTGCGTTTCCACCGGACGGATTTCCACTTCCGGGTCAACAAGTCCCGTCGGACGGATGATCTGCTCCACGACCTGCTCGGCATGCTCGGTTTCGTATTCCGCCGGTGTTGCCGATACCATCACGATCTGCCCCGCCTTCTGCTCGAATTCCGGGAACAGCAAGGGTCGGTTGTCGAACGCGGACGGCAGACGGAACCCGTAGTCCACGAGATTCTGCTTTCTCGCACGGTCACCGCCGCTCATCCCGCGCACCTGCGGAATCGTCACGTGGCTCTCGTCGATGAAGATGATGTAGTCCTCCGGGAAGTAGTCGAGGAGGCAGTACGGCGTGGAACCCGGATCCCGTCCGCTGAAGACACGGGAGTAGTTTTCGACACCGGAGCAGTACCCGACCTCGCGCATCATTTCCAGATCGTACCGCGTGCGTTCTTCAATGCGCTGTGCTTCGAGGAGCTTGTCCTGCGAGCGGAACCATTCCACGCGCTCTTCCATTTCCTCTTCGATGTCACGGAACGCCTTTTCGCGCTTTGCCGGGTCAACAACGTAGTGCGTCGCCGGGTAAATCGCCACGTAGGTGAGGTATTCGAGCACCTGTCCCGTCAGCGGGTTGATTTCGGATACGCGGTCGATCTCGTCGCCGAAGAATTCCACGCGGATCGCACGTTCCGTGTAGCCTGCCGGGTAAATCTCGATCGTGTCGCCGCGTACCCGGAACTTGTCGCGCACGAAATTTACGTCATTGCGCTCGTAGCTCACGGAAACCAGACGCTTCATGAGCTCTTCCATTGAAATTTCCAGTCCCGGACGGATGCCGATGTGCTGACCCTGATACTCTTCCGGCGGACCGAGCGAGTAGATGCACGACACCGACGCCACAATGATGACATCCCGCCGCTCAAACAACGCCGAAGTCGCCGAATGGCGCAGCTTGTAGATCTCGTCGTTGATGAGGGCGTCTTTTTCGATGTACATGTCCTTGCCGGGAACGTATGCCTCGGGCTGGTAGTAGTCGTAGTAGGAGACGAAATACTCCACGGCGTTCTCGGGGAAGAATTCGCGGAACTCCGTGCAGAGCTGAGCCGCCAGCGTCTTGTTGTGCGAGAGAATGAGCGCGGGACGGTTGCAGTTGGCAATCACATTCGCCATCGTGAAGGTCTTGCCCGAACCCGTTACACCGAGCAGGGTCTGATACCGCATGCCTGACTCAATCCCGGCAGTGAGCTGCATGATCGCATCCGGCTGATCCCCGGTCGGCTTGTAAGGCGCATGCAGCTTGAAAGGCGTGTTTTTCATATGAATAACCATGCCTGCCGCTGCGCAGCACTCACAAATAGTAATGAAAGTGATGACAAACGGCAGCCTTTCTTGTAAAATAGAGTTTGAGGGGATCACAAACTACAAAGCACGGTGAGGCGAGTTGTAGATTGCAATAACGCT
>JAFTPW010000264.1:0-6844 GCA_017463075.1 Clostridia bacterium | reverse complement strand
GGACCGGATGCACCGCCGATGATTGCCATGGCGTCGTCGGAGCTGTAATAATCATCCGCTGAGCCGTAGAAGGGATCGTATCCGACGTAGGTATTGTTATCGGTGTATCCGTTTTTCGCCTTGGTGATGTACTCGTCGCAGAGTCCGGCGAAATACGAGAAACCGCTGAAATACGCGCCGTCGGAGATGTAGTACAGGCAGTCGTCCATGATGAGGTCGATGATGCCTTCCGGGAAAGCCGTGATGCCGTACCCGTAGGTCGAGACTGCCCATTCGCGTTCCGCCATGGAGAGCAGGAGCAGAATGCCGTCGTCATCGGTGCCGTAACCGTAGCCGAAGTAGTCGAAAATATCGTCCGCATAGCTCTGCGCCGTGTATCCGTCGGGAAGCTCGGGAACGGTGATGACCACGACGTCGACTTCCTGTCGCTCGGAAATCTCATCGAGAGCCGCATTCAGCTCATCCGCTTCGCCGGAGGTGAGAAGAGCGGCGTCATCCACAAGGCGCGGGAGCGTGCGGTCATCCGGAATCGTGCCGGGCATGTCGGAAAATTCCGTCGCCGATACGGGCAGGGAAAGCGCGAAAACAAGAGTGAGGATGAGTGCGAAAATTCTCAGTTTCATGACATCCTCCTCAGAACATAAACTGCATCAGCAGGTAGATCGCCGCACCGAACGCCGCCGTCAGTCCGAGCCGCCATTTCCAGTACGCGGACTTGTCCATCGGGAGATTACCCACGAATTTGCCGGTCTGACCGTTCATGGCGAAGGTGTAGGTTTCGTCGTTCCACTTCGTGTGCAGAATCCACACGGGCAGGAGGACGTACTTCACCGTGCCGTTTCGCAGCTGTACATTGGTCTGCTCGGGGATGAGCGTCGTGTAGCCCTGTGCCTGTGACTGGAACACTGCCTGCGCAGTTTTCTTGACGCGTTCGTTGGCACGGGGAATGCATTCGTCGGCAGTCGAGCCGTATTTTTCCGCAAGATATCCCGAGAGATACGCGGTGCGGAAATCTACGGCGTCCTTCATGTCGTACGGCTCGATGAATTCCATCAGATCGTCCGGCATTTTCGCGGAAGAATCGACCGGAACCGCCGCAAACGACATGGAACCGCCTCTCTGGACGGAGTAGAACTGCGTTTCGGTGTAGTTGTAATTGTGATCGCTCCAGATGCGGTTTTTCGTCCCCTTGAAGCGGAGCTGAACATCCGCATCCGCGTCGAAGAGCCAGAACGGAACGTAGATCCCCTGAATTTCCTCGAGATGGTTTTCATCCGAGAAAATCTTCGGCAGGAGCTTTTTGCCGGTCGTGTGCCGTTTCAGAGCTTCCTTTGCCGCCTTTTTGTCGATCTTGAAGGGAATCACGAGATCGGGCTTGAGCGTTCCGGCGAGATTGCCCGTCATCACCACGGGATTTCCGCAGTACGGACAGGCGGATGCCGCAGTGTGCTCGTCGCAGACAATTTCACCGCCGCAGGACTGACAGAGATAGGAACGCATGCCCTCCGTGTCACTGTCCGTCCATTCGGAGGAGGAACCGGTGTTCCACTGCATGTCGTCCGGCTTCTCGTCCTGGAGGCTTTCGTCCATGGCGTGCAGGGATTCCACCGCAAACTCCGAGTCGCAGTACGGACACTTCATGTTCTGCGTCTGGCTGTTGAATTCCACCTGACCGCCGCAGTTCGGGCATTTGTATTGGAGTAATTCTTCGGACATCAATATGTCTCCTGTTGATAAAATACAGCAGAATCAGCGGAAATACGCCGATCCGCGCCTGTGAGAGGTTCTCACTTAACGTCTTCGTCACCGAATCTGTCGCCGCATTCGGGGCAGAACTTCGGGGGATTTGCGGGATCTTCCGGTTCCCAGCCGCACTTGTCGCAGATATAGAGCTTCGCCTGAGCCGGCTTTTTCGCACCGCATTCGGAGCAGAACTTGCCCTTGTTCAGCTTACCGCAGGAGCAGGTCCAGCCGTCCGCGTCATCGGGCTTCTTTGCACCGCATTCGGGACAGAACTTGCCGGAGGCTGTGTGACCGCATGCGCATTTCCATTCACCCGGCTTCTTGGCTTCGGGCTTCTTCGATCCGCATTCGGGGCAGAATTTACCGGATGCCACAGCACCGCAGGAGCATTTCCAGCCGTTTGCGGGTGCACTTGCCTGAGCGGGAGCCTGCTGCTGATTCTGCTGACCCATCGCGAAGAGGGATGCCGCGTTCATGCCGCCGTTCTGGTTTGCCATGTTCATGCCCATGAATCCGGTCATCGCACCCGCGGAGTTGCCGGCAGCGGTCTTCATTGCCTCAGCCTGTGCATCCACGAGAACGGCAGCAGCCATGGTGGGATCGCGGTACATGGCGTTCTTCTGTGCGGTCTTGATTAATTCCTGATCCTCTTCGGGGAGGGTCGGCGGATTCATCGCAACGGATTTGACGCGGATGCCGCGCTTTTCTGCCCATTCGTTCGACAGCTCTTCGTTGAGGGCGTCTTCCAGCTCCTGATTGTGCAGGGGAATCTGGTTCGGGCGGATTTCAAGTGCGGACAGACGACCGACTGCCGGACCGAGCGCGCTGATGAATTCCGTCTTGAGCTGGGATGCGATTTCATCCACGGTGTATTCACGCTGTACATTGCCGCAGACGTTCGCGTAGAAAATCAGCGGGTCGGTGATGGCGAAGGAGTACGTACCGAAACAGCGGAGGGATACGTCGATGTCGAGATTGATCCGGCTGTCGACCACGCGGAAGGGAATCGGCTGGGGTGTGCCGAACTTGTTGTCCATGATTTCCTTCGTGTTGAAGTAGTAAACGCGCTGATCCTTGCCGGTGTCTCCGCCGAAGGTGAACCGCTTGCCGATGAGCTTGAAGGTGGCGAGAATGCTGTCTCCGAGGCTGCCGGAGAAAATGGAGGGTTCGGTGGATGCGTCCCAGATAAATTCACCGGGCTCCGCGCAGACTTCGACAACCTTGCCCTGCTCAACGATAATCATGCACTGCCCGTCGGCAACGGCAATGGCGGAACCGCTGGAAATGATATTTTCCGATCCTTTCGTGTTGGAGGAGCCGGAAGAAACTCTCTTTTTGCCCTTGGTTACGAGTACGTCGTTCGGAAGTGCGTCGCAGTAGAAAAACTCCTTCCACTGGTCAGCGAGAGTGGTGTTCAATGCGTTCAGACCTGCCTGAATAAGTCCCATGATATAGTCTCCTTTGATTCAGAAATTTCTTTGGATTCAGTATAGCACAGATACCGCTCCGATGCAATCGCATTTTGTTAAATCTCATAAAAAAACCGCCGTGAGAGATGCTTATTAAATAATTATTTCTGTAATCCGTCTGATTTTTTTCAAATAGTGTTGAAATAGTGACGGAAATAAGGTATAATATTATAATGAAGAAACCTATCGAAAGGAGCAATTATGCACAATTCAGCCAAACAGAACAAAGGACGCATGATGTACGATATTTCGTGCCTCATCATCTGCGGGATCACAGCGATCTTCCTTGTCATGGCTATTCTCTACTCCTTCGGAATTGACATCAACTGGCACGGACCGTGGACCGCGATCCTTCTTGCCGTCGGCGGAACTCTCACCGGAATCGGCGGCTTCACGGGGAAACCCATGAAAAACTGGGCAAAAAACATCGGCAAATGGGCAATGCATTTCGGGCTTGTCATCATGCTGATCGGGTTTGCCGTATTCGCAGCAGCAGGTGAAACCATCAACGCGAATGTCCCCGTTGGCAGCGATACATATTACGCCAACATCCAGCGCGAAAACGGGGAGGTCTGCGAGCTGGGATTCAATTTCCGGATCACCGACTTCAACATCGACTATCACGAGGACGGTACGGATAAAATGTACCGCGCAGGTATCGAGTTCGCGGACGCCGTCAGTCTCCGTGTGGATTCCGACGAGCTTTCCGTCAACGGTACCATCGTAAAGAACGGCTGGCGCATCTATCTCATGAGCTACTCCGGCGATACCGTCAACCTCATGTTCCGCCGCGATCCCGGTGAAATCTGGGTCAAGACCGGCATCTGGATGACCGTTGCGGGTACCGTGCTCTCCCTCCTTGTAGCCAACATGCTTCCCGTGAAAAAGGAGGATGACAAATGAGTCCGGCTGTACTGAAAACCATCATCATCATTTCCACCGCACTCTATGCCGGATCCCTCGTGATCTGGAACCTGAAAAAGCAGAAAATCGCACTCTGGGGCTGGTCACTGGCGTGGCTGTGCTCGCTTGCAGTGGTCATCAACAACTTCATCGTCAACCATTACGTGCCCTTCGTGAGCATGTATCAGATTCTCACCTTCTCCGCAGTCCTGTTCGCGCTGGTGTACCTCTATACCCGGTACTGCCGGAGGGGCGCATGGACAGCTCCGTACTTCATCGGATGCTCCCTGTTCGTCTCCATCGGGCTCTGCTTCATGGACGCGCAGGCTGTGTGGAACTTCGCACCTTCTCTCAACTCCCCGTGGTTCATCCCGCACATTCTCCTGTACCTCATCTCCTACGTCATGGGCGCGGTTGCGTTCCTGATGATGCTCTCCCGGTACTTCACGAAAAAGGAGAACCGTCCCGAGGCTGACCGGCGCATTGACAGCGGTATTTACGACTGCGTCTGCGTGCTCTTCCCCTGCATGACCATGGGCATGTTCTTCGGTGCGCTGTGGGCGAATGAGGTCTGGGGCGGATTCTGGAGCTGGGACATCAAGGAAATCTGGGCGTTTGTCACCTGGATGATCTGGATGTGCTGGCTGCATTTCAGACGCTCCGCGAAGCTGAAGAAGTACGGCGATATTCTCGTAGCCGTCGGCTTCATCGCAGTCATCGTCACGTTCGTGTTCGTACGGTTCATGAACACCGCCGGATCCTCCATGCACGCATACATGGGCTGATCCGTATCCATCGCTTTCGCATAACAATTTTATATCATCTCCAAAGAAAGGCAAACATCATGAAGCGAAAACTTTTATTCCTTCTGTCCGCGATCCTGCTTCTGACCGTATCCTGCGGCAAAGCAGAACCGGCATCGGACAACGTCGCCTCCGCGGATGCCGCATACGGTGAACGGGTTCCGTCTGAGAACTACATTTCACCCGCATCGGTTTACGCCGCTGACGACGGTTACGTTTACGCGGCAGATGCTACCGGCGGACGTATTTTCAAAATCGCTTCCGACGGCACCATCGCGGCACAGATCCAGCTCGACGGCTCCGCAAACTGCATCAAGACCCACGACGGTCTGATCTATGTGGGACGCGGCGGTCTTGGCGGTACTCTCACCGTGCTTGACAGCGAGCTGAAGGTCAAGAGCGAAATCACGGTCGGTCATACTCCTCTGGACGTGGAATTTGCTGACGGCAAGGCTTACGTTGTCAACCGTTTCTCCGACGACATTACCATCGTCAATCTCTCCGATAACTCCACTACCACTGTGGAAGTCGGCAGAGAACCCATGGCGGCGGCATATCTGAACGGCAAGCTCTACGTTGCATGTCACCTCCCCGAAGGTGCTGCCGATGAAGACAAGGTCAGCTCGAATGTTTACGTGGTTTCCGCGGACGGCAGTGTCAAGGCAATTGAACTCTGCAACGGCGCAGGCGGTGTTTCCGATATCGCGGCGACTCCCGACGGAAAATACCTCTTCGTGACCACTGTTATCGCGCGGTATCAGTATCCCACCACTCAGCTCGACGGCGCGTGGATCAACTCCAACGGCTTCGCGGTGATCGATGCATCCGACGACAGCTACAAGACCTCCATCCTGCTCGACGATCCCATGCTCGGCGCGGCTTCTCCCTGGGGCATCGCGTTCGACAGCAGCACCGCGTACTTTGCGGCATCCGGCGTACATGAAATCGTGTCCGTTCCGCTCGACAAGCTGTACAGCATCCTCGAATCCAACAAGAACAAGGGCGTTGAGCTTGCTGACAGAATCGGCATCCTCGACCTCATCCGCACCCGCACCAAGCTTCCCGGTGAAGGCGTACGTTCCATCTCCTACGCAAACGGCAAGCTCTACTGCGGTCAGTATTTCACCGGCGATATCGCTGTGATGGACGCGGAAACCTTTGAAATCACTTCCATTTCCCTCGGTGAACAGCCGGCGGCAGACATTGTCCGTGTCGGTGAAACCCTGTGGTACGACGCAACCGCGTGCTACCAGTACTGGGAATCCTGCGCATCCTGCCACCCGAACGGACGCGTTGACGGCTTCAACTGGGACAACCTGAACGACGGTCTGGGCAACCCGAAATCCGCGGCATCCATGACCTACACCCACAGAACGCCTCCGGTAATGACCACCGGTATCCGTGCGGATGCTGAAACCGCTGTCCGTGCCGGTATGAAGTTCATCCAGTTCAACACCATCAGCGAGGAAGACAACAAGGCGATTGACGAATACCTCAAGAGCCAGCTTCCCGAACCTTCTCCCGCTCTTAATCTCGACGGTACTCTGAATGAAACCGCAAAGGAAGGCGAGGAACTCTTCGTTCAGTACGGCTGTGCGGAATGTCATCCCGCTCCGCTTTACACCGACCTCGAATACCACACCTCTCCCATTCTCGGTGAGGACGGCGGCTGGGAAAACCGTGACTTCGCAACACCCACTCTCGTGGAAGTCTGGAGAACCGGTCCCTACATGTACAACGGCTCCGCGGCAACTCTTGAAGAAGCGGTAACGGCATTCATGCCCGACGGCGCATCCGAAGAAGACATCGCGAAGATCGCAGAATTTGTCCGCTCCATCGGTATGGAAGGCGAAGATTACGGCGTGGAACAGTTCTACTCCGAGCTTGACGGCACCGTATCCCAGGGCAGACCCGCGGCAGGCGCTT
>JAFTPW010000263.1:0-5160 GCA_017463075.1 Clostridia bacterium | reverse complement strand
CGGAGGACATGGTCAGGATGACGTAGATCATGGAGAGCATGTTCAGCGACATGAGAATGGACATGCCGTAGGTGAGCATTGCGGAGATCTGACCGACGTCGATGGTGGTGCCCTGGTTGGTGATGATGAGTCTGGAGCCGAGGTATAAGATGAACACCATGTTGATATTCATGCAGATCTGCATCAGGGGAGAGTTGAGTGCGACAATCCGCTCTGCCTTGGTGAAGTCATTGCAGATATCGTGAGCCGCCGCGTCGAACTTCTGCTTTTCGTGCTCTTCGCGGGAGAAGCCCTTGACGACACGCATTGCTCGGACGTTTTCCTCGATGGATTCGTTCAGGCGGTCGTACTTGCGGAATACGGCACGGAACGCGGGCATCGCCTTGCGGGAGACGGTGAACAGTCCGAAAATCAGGAGCGGAATGACGATGACGAAGGAGGTAGCCAGCGCGCCGCCCATGTAGTACGCCATGATGACGGAGAAAATGAACATCAGAGGCGAGCGGACAGCAGTGCGGATAATCATCATGTAGGACATCTGCACGTTGGCAACGTCGGTGGTCATTCTCGTCACGAGGGATGTGGAGGAGAATTTGTCGATATTCTCAAAGGAGAAGCTCTGGATTCTGCGGAAGATGTCGGCGCGGAGGTTTTTCGCAAATCCCGCGGACGCTTTCGCGCAGGTGAATCCCGCAATGCCGCCGCAGGAGAGGGAGAGACACGCCATCAGAACCAGGAATAATCCGGTTTTGAGCAGCTCTTCCATGGCAACTCCCGCCTTGACGCGGTTGACAAGATCGGCGGTGATGAACGGGATGAACGTCTCGATGATAACTTCGCCGATGATGAAGATCAGCGTGAGGATGGTGGGCTTTTTGTATTCCCGCACGCATGATGCAAGCCGTTTGAACATGGTGGTTTCCTTTCTTGGGATGGGGTAATTTCGTTGACGGGCAGATTCCGGAAGAAATCCGAAAAAACTGCCGATGGTACATTATAATACTTTCATCCGTGGTTTTCAATCCGCAATATGGACAGAAATCACCGATGCGGAGCTCTCAAACTCGACCGGGTGAGCGGAAGTAGTTGATAAACGGAATTAATGAATCGGCGGATTGCTGAAAATCGCCGGGAAAAGACCAAATTCCGCTGAAAATCCCGTCCTGCTGTTGACTTTTTTGTGAATATCGCATACAATAGAATCAAATCAATCACTCACACGGAGGACTGCACATGACAGGACAGCAGCGCACAGAGCTTGCATACGCGGCAGTACAGGCTCACAAGGCGGCGTATTATGACAACGGCGAATACCGGAAGGCGGACTTCTGGGACTACGCCGAAATTTTCGAAATCATCGAGGACCTTTATGAAGTGACCGGGGACAAGGCTCTCTTCGCGCAGTTTGAGGAGATGTATCAGTTCACCCAGCGCGCGTACACCAACGACTGGCACAGGAACCCCTTCAACGACGACATCATGTGGCTCACCATCGCTCTGACCCGCGCGTATCTTTACACCGGCGAGCGGAAGTACCTCGACACCGCAAAACTCAACTTCGACAAAACCTACGCGAGAGCGGTCAGTGATGAGCTCGGCGGCGGTCTGTTCTGGCGCGTCGAGAATCAGAGCAAGAATACCTGCGTCAATTGTCCCGGTGCCGTTGCGGCGATGTTCCTCTTTGACGCGACCGGGGACGAATCCTACGCGGACAAGGCGGCATACTGCTTCGACTGGGCTTACCGCATGATGTTCGAGCCCGACACCGGCAAGGTCTACGACGCAATCAATCTCGACGGCAGGATCAACAAATGGTCGTCCACGTACAATCAGGGCACCTTCATCGGCTCCGCACTGATGCTGTGGAAGAAGACCGGCGACGAAAACTACCGCACCGCGGCTGACATGGCGGCGAAGTATGTGAAGGATGACATGTATCACGGCGGCATTATGAATAATGAAGAAAGCGGCAACGACCTGCCCGGCTTCAAGGGAATTCTTGCCCGTTACATCCGGCGTTATGCGGCACTGACCGGCAATGGCGAATACCTTGACTGGCTCCGCGCGAACGCTGACGCTGCATGGGAAAACCGCAACTCCGCCGGCATCATGCAGACACAGCTCGGACTGAAGACGGAAGAGAAGGAATACGACGTGTTCACTGCATCCGCGGCGGTCTCCGTGATCGTCAACGCGGTCGGCTGATTGTTAACACACAGCACCGGATCCGGTTGTGCGGGATATACTGCATAACCGGATTTTTGTATTTAATCCATAAAAAACAAAGTAAAATACTGCGTGTTTATATCAAATACATCATTATTTGTGACGAAAAAGAAAAACAGCACGGCAATGGATTGACAAAATGCGTCCGATCCTGTATAATATGCCCAACAGGTTAGCTTATGCTAACTATAACATTTGACTTCGGGTTAGTTTCGGCTAACTGTATATAGGAAACGAAATCGGAAAACAATAACCAAAACGGAGGCTGAATATGAGCGTAGTAATCGTAGGCGGAAATGAATGCATGGTGCGGCAGTACAAGGATCTGTGCGCGGAGTACAAATGTCGGGCGAAGGTGTTCTGCAAAATGCGCGACGGCATGAAGGGACAGATCGGCAGACCGGATCTTCTGGTGCTTTTCACGAACACGACGTCGCACAAAATGGTGAAGCTCGCGCTGAGCGAAACGAAGGGACATGACATGAAAATCGCGCGGTGTCATTCCAGCTCCCTGTCCGCACTCAAGGGCATCCTCGACGAGCATGTTTCCTGATGCCAAACGGTTTCCCGTGCTGTAAAAACGCGGAGGTGCGGCAGAATGATGGGACGGGAACGGCATTTTGAATCACGAGGATTCCGTCTGATACGGGCGGAGTCCTTTTTTTGGCAGATTCCGCACAGATATGCGAAAAATGTCGCCGGAATACCTTGACAAAACAGCCGGACTGTGATAAACTTACTCTGTAACAGATAGAGGCGCACTGGATGAAAAGTAGACCGGATGCAAGAGACGCGCAGCTCGTTGTCCGGAGGAAAGGCATCGGTGCCGAAGACCGGATGGGCGTACTACGGCTCTGGTTTGCGGGAATAAGATCCTGCCGACTGTCGCATAAATTGCGGAGTGCTATCGTCGGATCCGGGGACAGATTTTTTGTTTCCGTATATCGTTCGTCAGCCGCAATGCCGGCTTTTTTTGTTACAGAATTGATTTTTTACCCATACAGGAGTTTATAATAATGAAGAAAACCATTTTTACCGGCGCGGCTACCGCTCTGATCACACCTCTCACCGAAACCGGCGTTGACTACGAAGCATTCGGCAGACTCATCGACTGGCAGATCGACGAAGGCATCGACGCTCTCGTTGTCTGCGGCACCACCGGCGAATCCTCCACCCTCACCGACGAGGAACACCGCAAGTGCATCGCGTACTGCGTGGAACGTGCCAACAAGAGAGTTCCCGTCATCGCAGGTACCGGCTCCAATGAACTGGCATACGCGCTTGAGCTGACCAGATTCGCCGGAGATGTCGGTGCGGATGCGGCTCTCGTCGTAACTCCCTACTACAATAAGGCTACCCAGAAGGGTCTTGTCTACATGTATCAGACCATCGCGGAAGCAAGCGAAATCCCGCTGATCCTGTACAACGTACCCTCCAGAACCGGCGTGAACATCGAACCCGCAACCTACGAAGCCCTCGCGGATCACGAAAACATCGCCGCATTCAAGGAAGCGAACGGCAATATCTCCAAGATCGTTGCGACCATGCAGCTCGTCCGCGATAAGCTCGACATGTACTCCGGCAACGACGACCAGATTGTTCCTCTCATGTCCCTCGGCGGAAGCGGCGTCATCTCCGTGCTCTCCAACCTGCTCCCGAAGCAGACCTCCGAAATGTGCAAGAAGTTCATGGCGGGTGACGTGAAGGGTGCGGCTGAAATGCAGTTCAAGTACCACAATCTCATCGACCTTCTGTTCTGCGAAGTCAACCCGATTCCCGTCAAGGCGGCGATGGCGGCGATGGGATGGTGCGAAGATTTCCTGAGACTGCCCCTGACCAAGATGGAAGACAGCAACAAGGGCAAGATGCTCGTTGAAATGCAGCGTCACGGCCTGATCTGAGTCAAAAAGGATTGAAGAATATGAAGATTATTATGAACGGCGCAGGAGGACGTCTCGGACAGCTCATCTGCGAGGTTTTTGAAGAATCCGAACACGAAATTGCCGCAATGATTGACAAAAAGGGCGGTGAAGGCTATCTCACTGACCTGACGGACTATACCGGCGACGCGGATCTCATCATTGATGCATCCCATCACACCGGAACTCACGACCTTCTCACCTACGCCATCGGCAGAAATCTCCCCGTCATCGTCTGCACCACCGGTCAGGATGACGCGGAAAAGGCGGAAATCAAGGCGGCATCGGACAAAATTCCCGTGTTCTTCTCGGCGAACATGTCCCTCGGCGTGGCGACTCTTGTGAATCTCGCAAAGCAGACCGCAGCTCTCTTCCCGAACGCGGATATAGAAATCGTCGAGCAGCACCACAACCGCAAGCTCGATGCTCCCAGCGGAACTGCGCTCATGATCGCGGAGGCACTGTGCGAAGTTCGTCCCGACGCGCAGATCGTCGAAGGCAGAGCCGGTCAGCACAAGAGAGAAAAGAACGAAATCGGCATCGCGTCCCTCCGTCTCGGCAGTGTGGTCGGCATCCACGAAGTCATCGTTTCCACCGAAAGCCAGACCATCACCTTAAAGCACGAGGCGCATTCCCGCAAGCTCTTTGCCGAAGGTGCGCTTTCCGCGGCGGAATTCATGCTCGGCAAACCCGCTGGCATGTACACGATGAACGAGATGACAAAGGCATGACGAAATAAACCAAAGGAACACTGATATGCTTCACGATAACATCGGAATCGGAGAGAACGGGCACCTGACCTTCGCGGGTATGGACACCGTCGCTCTCTGCGAACAATACGGAACACCCCTGATGCTTCTGGATGAAAACCGCGTGCGGAACAACATGTCCGTCTACGTCAACGCCATGAAGAAGCACTTCACGGGGAATTCCCATCCGCTTCTCGCAAGCAAGGCGCTGTGCTTCAAGGGAATCTACAAAATCGCGGCGGAGGAAGGCATGTACACCGACATTG
>JAFTPW010000262.1:0-4494 GCA_017463075.1 Clostridia bacterium | reverse complement strand
TGATCTCGCCGCCGGTGAAGGTGTTTTCGTCCTGCATCGTCAGGTTGACGTCAGTGTCACGGAACCGGAACGAGAATCCGCTGTCCGTCACGGTGTATTCCGTCGGCTGATCGAAGACGCCGAGATCAATCGAGGTGAGCGCCATCGTGCCGTCATCGGCGAATTTCAGCTGGAGATCATGCTGATGCGATGCCCATGTGCCTGTCAGTTTCATATAGTTTCCTTCCTTTTTATTACATATAGAGTAAACACGTGATGACTGTTTTTTGGATAAATCAAAAACGCTTTCTCACCCATAGTATAGCAGAGTGAAAAAGCGTTGTCAATAGAGCGTTGGTTGTGCTACCCGAGATATGCCGCCTGCCGCCGGAAGAAGTCGAGGACCCCGTCGGTGATGCCTTCTGCGGCTTTGAGAATCCCGGCGTCGGAGATGCTCACTTCGTATTCCTCCATGGAGGTGATGAATCCCATCTCAATCAGCGCGGTCGGGAATTTCGGATTGCGGCAGATTGCGAGTGCCTGATACTGCGCGCCGCGGAAATTCCGGTCAAATGCTTCCGAAACGGCACGTCCCACCGAATCCGCGAGCATTGCACCGCTGTCCATGCACCAGAGCGCGAGCGTTCCGCGCACACGGGAGACGTTTGTGGTAAATCCCATCGAATTCTGATGAACGGAGATGCACAGATCCGGTTCCCACTGTGACAGCATCGCCATGCGCTCGTTCAGATCGGCGTAGGTGTCATCCGCGCGGGTCAGTGTGATCTCGGCACCGAGTCCGGTCAGCAGCTCCGCTGTTTTCAGCACCACGGCGAGGTTCACGTCCTTCTCGTTCATCGACGGATCCGCACCCGATGCACCGTTGTCCCATCCGCCGTGTCCCGCATCGAGAGTGATCCGGATACCGTCGAGGGGATTTTCCGCGTCAAAATCTAGCGAAACGGGATTTTTCAGCGAAACCACAATCTCGCCGTCCCCGTAATTCAGATCGAATCCGTAGAAATTTTCGGTTGAGACAAGAGTAAAGCAATAGCGCACCCGGTCTTCCATGCGGATCAGGTCACAGGATTTCACCATGGGATTGACCCGTATGGTCGGCAGAGGCGCGCTTTCGGCATCGACGCCGTAGAAGGTCAGCACAAACTGCCCGTTTTCGTTGACTGCACCGTTGAATGCAGGTCTGTCCGCGCATGTCAGCACGAGATCGGTCGATTTCCCGCTGTCCGTGACCTTTGCGGAGGTGAACACAATTTTCTCCGACGGGAGCGCATCCGTTTCCGTGACATCCGATGCCGCGACATACCCGCCCATTTTCAGCCGGTACATCCCGTTTCTGAGACTGACGGCGTAATCGGTCATCCCGGCGGACTGGTCGGAGTAGTCGTTGTACATCGAGGATTTTTCGGTGAATTTCAGCGTGGTGTAGTCCTCCTTCACGGTAACGGCGAGCGGAGCGTCTTTGCCCAGCACACGTACGCGGATTCCGTCAGCTTCCACGGAGACACCGTCGAGGGAGGCTGTGTACTTCACGTTCCCGCAGTCGATGATCTCACCGTCCCCGGCTTCCGGGAGCTTCGCGTTCGCACCGTAGATCACCGCGACATATCCGTCATCGGTTTTGTCCTTCGCCGGTTTTTCCAGTGCCGTCAGCGAGGTTTCAACGCCGCCGATGTTCACTTTGACTTCCGACCCGGCAGGAGCCGCGCAGGAGACCCAGAGAATCTCGCCGTCCGTGGCAATTTCCTGTGACGGATAGGTTCCGATGATCGAGAGCGTGTCAAGAATCGTCAGTCCCGCGTCCGGGTCGTCTTCCGCATCCGGTTCGGGCTCCGATGTTTTCAGATGCGACGAGCCGAAGTACAGGGTGTAGGTCGTTTTTTCGCCGTTCTGCTCGAAGATAAAGGTGTTTTCGCCTTTCTCAAGCGTCACATACAGGCTGAAATACCCGCTTTTCGTCCGTCCGACCTTCTGCGTCATCTCTCCCTGCGTCACGGTCAGGGGATATGCCGGGTCGGAGCGTCCGATGATGTAGGTTTTCGCATCCACCATGACGGAACCGTCCGCGGGAGAGGATACGGATACCGGATTGCCCGTGGACTGGATGGGCGTGTACACAATTTCGTCCGCGAATGCGTCAAGAAGATCGTCCGCGGCGGAATTGATGTTGCGGTTGATTTCGTCGTAGCCGTACATGACACTGCCGTGGTAGGAAAGCTCGCTCCGCGCAAAGGCAATCTGCTCGGTCAGCTGTCCCTGCGGATCTGCCCATTCGCCGTCCTCGTAGCGGTAGGATGCATGTGCGATGTAGAGCTTTACGTCCGTGCCGTCGAGCTGCTGATTCCACCACTGCGTCACCACATCGAACGGCGCGGATTTCGTGTCAAACGTCCAGTACACCTGCGGCGAAATGTAGTCGACGTACCCGCCGTCAATCCATGCGAGCGCGTCGCAGTAGAGGGACTTGTACGCTTCAAATCCGGTGGTGCTGCTGCCGCCGTTTTTACCGTCATCGTTCTGCCAGACCCCGGACGGAGACACGCCGAAAATGCATTCCGGATCGGTGGTGTGAACCGCGTCATAGCACAGCCGGATCATCTGATTGATGTTGTTCCGCCGCCAGTCTGCGATGTTGTCAAAGTCCGAGCCGTACTGCGCGTATTCGTAGCTGTCCTCGAACTCGTACATTTTTCCGGAGTCATCGTACGCCGGGTAGGGATAGAAGTAGTCATCGAATACGACACCGTCCACGTCATAGTTTGCGACAATTTCGCGTACACCGTCGGCAATCAGCTCGCGTACCCCGGGAACACCGGCGTTCAGATACAGCTTGCCGTCCCCGTATGCCACCGTCCAGTCCGGATGGAGCTTCGCGGGACTGTTGTCGGGCAGTGCGGAGATGTCGTGGGAATTCATCGTGACGCGGAGCGGATTGACCCATGCATGCACGAAGATATTCCGCCGGTGACCTTCGTTCACGATGTACTCGAGCGGATCAAACACGAGCGTTCCGCCTGAGGAAATCGACGTGGACACCGGGAAAATTTCGCTCTTGTACAGGGCGTCGCAGTGCGGTCTGACCTGAAAGAAAACTGTGTTCAGTCCGACGCGTTCGCAGGTGTCAAGAATGGCGTCAATTTCCGATTTGAGCTGATCCGCAGTCAGATCCGCACGGCTCGGGTAGTCGATGTTGTAAACCGATGCAATCCAGACGCCGCGTACCTCCGAATCCGGGTGGATGATGTGGGTCAGCGCGGGAGCATCCCGGTCGGGAGTCATTGGCTTACTTGTCATATCGTAATCCTTGTTTTCGCATGAAGTCAGGAGCGTCAAAAGGGTCATAAGGAGGATGGGTATCGTTCTGATTTTTCGCATGAAACCGTCCTTCCGGAGTGAGTGAATCTCAAAATCCGACATTTATCATATATCATCATTGTAGCATAGTTTGCGTCGGAAATCAAGTGCGGGCGGGTGAAATCCTGATGAAATATATGCGCCGGTCGGGCAGATATGTAAAAAGGAGAGCGTGAAACCCTCCTTCTTTGCGGTTCAGTCTTCAAACGTATCCGCGAGATAGCTGACTTTCATATAGTCCGCCGGATTCTTGTGCTCGCCGTCCACGATCAGCTCGAAGTGAACATGACCTTCCTCGGCGCTTTCAATCAGAGCCGTGTCACCGGAGGCGCCGATTACCTGACCGACCTTGATGTTCTGCCCGGGTTGGGTCAGGTACAGCGAATCCTCGGAAAGACCCATGTACCGCGTCACCGCACCGCCGGAATGCTGAACACTCACCGTCACGCCCATCATCGGGTCGCTTGCCACCTCACAGATCACGCCGTCAGCGGAGGCATACACGGGCGTTCCGGGAGAGCAGGCGAAGTCAAGACCGGTGTGCGTGCGGTAGTCGTTCATGGTGTAGGAGAATACCGGGAGATCGTCGCTGTAATCCTTGAGCACCATGCCGTTGACGGGTGCGGAGAATTTCGGCAGAGTTTCGGTCTGAATCGCCGCGGCTTCACGGTCCTCGGTCTCAGCGGAGGGTTCGGATTTGGTTTCCTCGACCCTGCCGTGTTCCGGTTCGGTTTCCTCGGTTTCGGCAGGCTTGATGACGCGGGAGGCGGTCTCGGAGGGCTTGTTCTTTGCGCTGTCCGCGGAGGTTTCGGATGTCTCGACGGGCGGCTCGGTTTCGGACTTCGACTTCCGGTTCGCACTGCCCGTGACGGCGATGAGAATGGCGGCGGCGGAGAGAATCACCACGAGGGTGACGAGGAGAATGCGGTTCTGTTTTTTCGCTGTGCTGTTCATAAAAAATCCTTCCTTGCATCGGTTGCTGTTACGTCAATATTTTTACCATGACGGGCAGCTTTATGCAGGAAGGATTGAAAATATTTATGAAATTTTCAGCAGAATCAGCGGACACCGAAGAGGAGATCGGAGTAGGTCGGGTAGGGCCAGTACTTCGTCGCAACGAGGGATTCGGCTTCGTCCACGGAC
>JAFTPW010000261.1:0-4721 GCA_017463075.1 Clostridia bacterium | reverse complement strand
GTAGAGGGCGTCCTCATATTCCCCGGCATCGCGGTAAATGTTGCCGAGCATGCACGCCTGATGCACAAGCTGACGCGTGAGCTCATCGATGTTACGGCAGTGCTGTTTCTTCTGCTTTTCCTTCTCGCCGGCACCGTACCACAGATTTGCAAGCTGGATTCCGCGGGTACAGCTGACGGACTGCGGGAAACTGTCGACAACGGCACGCGCGTCCTCCCAGCGATTCAGATGCATGTAGATATCCAGAAGACTGTCCTTCGCCGAGAGTACGTGATCCTGATGATCGTTGATGCGGATGACGAGCTCCGACCAGCGGATACACTCCTGGATGATCCCGTCGATGCCGTCCTGCCCGATGAGC
This sequence comes from Clostridia bacterium, assembly GCA_017463075.1. GTDB lineage: Bacteria > Bacillota > Clostridia > Oscillospirales > CAG-272 > UMGS1696. The sequence goes on along the minus strand of JAFTPW010000261.1, from coordinate 4,360 downwards.
TGACGCAGTTCGTTCATCCACGGTCCGTTCATGAGACAGAGCTGCTGTCCGAATGCGGCGGCGTTGTTCATGATCGTGGTGTTGTTCGGGTACAGCCGGATTGCCTCGCGGTATTTGTCCATGAGCAAGAGTCCGTTCTTCGCTTCTTCCCCGTCTTTCGTGTTGTCGTATATCGTGAAGATTTCGGATAGCAGTTTCTTCACCTCTTCTTTGTCGTTTTTGCCGGCTGTTCCGAACAGGACGTCCGTTGACACGCCGAACAGATTCGCCAGCGGGACGATCTGCGAGATATCGGGCATGCTTGTGCCGTTTTCCCATTTCGAGACGGCGGGCGCGGATATGTTCAGTCGTTCCGCAAGCTCTTCCTGTGTGAGATCCATGTCCCTGCGCAGGCGGCGGATGATCTGACCCATTGTTTCTGCCATATGTTGCCTCCAGTGTTTGATTTGTTGATTCCGGTACCGTTGTACCAAGTATATCACAGAACGGGAACTTTGTGAAGACCTTCTCCGTCGATGGCAGCTTAACTGACGGTTATATTTCTGCGCGGTGAAGAATCGCAAATGACTATTGACTTTGTCCGTTTTCCATGGTATAATAATGGAAGTATTGGGGTATCGTCAAGCGGTAAGACACAGCACTTTGACTGCTGCACGCACTGGTTCGAATCCAGTTACCCCAGTGAAAAGGGCGGAATCCGCTCTTTTTTTGCTTAAAAGCGAGGTAATTAAAACCAATGACATATCTAAAGAAACTTTCACTGACAGATGGCATTGAGATTTATACTATGCTGCAAGAAATAGCCTCCAACGATAACGGATTTCACAACAAGGTATGCGGTATGTCGTTCGAGCAGTTTGGCGAATGGCTTGCTGAAGAGTATTCCGTTGATAACGGAAACTTGGAAGATTGGATGGTTCCGCAAACATCCTATTGGTTATATGATGACTACAAACCGATTGGATATGGAAGAATACGTCATTATCTTAACGATAATTTGTCAGAAACGAGTGGTCATATTGGATATGCAATCCGCCGTACCGAAAGAGAAAAAGGTTATGGTAACGAAATTTTATCTTTATTACTTGAAGAATGTAAAAAATTGAACATTGAAAAAGTACAGATAGGAGCGAATGCAGATAATATTGCTTCAAATAGAATCATTTTGAAGCACGGCGGTATATTGGTTAAAACTTCGAACCACAAAAATTTTTACCATATAAACTTACAGCTACATATATAATCTTTTTGTAAGCATGGCACTGAAAATCCGAAGAAATCGGTCACTTTCATCGCTCTCAACACTAAAAGGTTAGTCTACCTTCACGCATAAAATCCTGCGTCTAAATGGACATGCAAACCCAAAAGGGCAACATCTGCTCTTTTTGCTTGAAAACGAGGTAATTACAATGAAACGATTACTCACACTTCTGCTTTCCATGGTTCTTCTCACCTCCTGCAATGCCGATGAGCAGCAATCCGACAGCACGGCAGCAGAAACAGAAAAGCCTGCCGAAACGGAGACGATCGAAACTGCCGAAACCGAATCGGAAACCGAGGTTACCAAAAACCTGAGCATTGCGGCACTGGGTGACTCCATTACCCGCGGCTTCGGTCTTGCGGACGTGACGGGCGACCGGTTTACGACACTGATCTGCGACATGCTGGAAGAGGACGGAGTCAGCGTGAAACTTGCCAACTACGGCGTGGACGGGATCACGTCAGGGGAGCTTCTGGACGAACTGGAAGCCGGATACTACACTGCCGTGAGAGCGACGGATGTGGTGACCCTGTGCATCGGTGCCAACAACATTCTGGGCGCGGGATTTTCGTTCCTGGAAGCATATATGACCTACGAAGGTGACGCGTTGACCGAAAGCTATGAGCAGTTCCGGGAAGAAGCGGACGCAGGTGTGGAAACTCTGCGGGAGAATCTGCCGGTGATTCTGGAAACCATCCGCAAGCTCAATCCCGACTGCCGCATCATCCTGCTGAACCTGTACAACCCCTACGCCCACATCGACCTCTCCCTGAATTCCATCAGATTCGGCATGACGATCGGCTCCCTGACGGATGAGTACATTCAGAAGCTCAATGCCATCACTGAATCCTACGCTGACGACAACACCGGGCTTGTGGATGTTTACGGTGCATTTTCGGGACGTGAAGCGGATTTCATTTACGCATACGCGGAAGACGGCAAGCTGGTAAACGTGGATCCGCACCCCAATGCTGACGGTCACGAAATGATCGCGGACGCGGTGTATAATGCAGAATTCACTGTGTATGAGGAAGAATGAACTGCCGCAAATCCGGCTCATAAAACAGAAAACAGGCGAACCTGTGATTTTTCTCACGGGCAATCGCCTGTTTTTCGTTTATTCAATCCGCATTACTTTCTCATGAGGTCTTCGATTTCTTCGATCGTTCTCGGAACCTTCACACAGAGGTTTTCGCATCCGGTTTCGGTGATGAGACAGTTGTCCTCAAGACGGAAGCCGATGCCCCATTCCTCGCAGTAGATGCCGATGTCCACGCAGAACACCATGCCGGGCGCGACGAGCTTGGGACGGGTGACAATATCATGTGTGTCAAATCCGACATGATGGGAGCCGCCGTGCCACATGAGCTTGCCGACTTCCGCAACGGACGGGATCAGTCCGAGATCCTTCAGCATTTCGCCGCAGTAACGGTGGGATTCGCGGTCGACTTCCTCCATGGGATAGCCGGGCTTGATGATGTCGAAGAGATGCGCGCTGGTCTTGTAGGCACAGTCGTACAGGAGCTTCTGGCGTTCATTGAATTTGCCGTTAAGCGGGAATCCGCGGGAGATATCGCATCCGACGTAGTCATAGCACGCGCCAACGTCGCAGAGAACCATATCGCCGTCCTTTGCCGTACCGGTGTAGCTGTAGTAGTGGATGCAGAAATTGTTGTCGCCGGCGGAAATAATGGACGGGAATGCGGGTTCCTGACAGCCGTTCTTCACGAGCGCGGAATCGTACAGGTTCTTGATCTCGTATTCCTTCATGCCGGGCTTCACACCGGTCATCATCGCGCGGATACCTTCTCCGGTGATGCGGATTGCCTCGCGCATAGCGTCAATTTCGCAGTCCGCCTTGACGGTTCTCAGATCCGCAAGCACGGGACGGATGTTGTCCTGATGAAGCCACGGGAAATTCTCGCAGATGACCTCGCTGAAGCGGTTTGCCTCGGTGTAGTCTCTGAGATCGCGGGTTTCGTCGATATCGAGGTACACAATCTTTGCGTTCTGTGCGGCATTCATGAACCACGGTTCAAAATCAGCGGTGTACGCGATGTCGGCGATGCCGGAGACTGCGTATGCTTCGTCAGCCTTGGTGCGGCGTCCGGTCCAGCGTTCCTTCATCAGATCCGGCGGCAGAAGGAAGAGCTTTTCTTCCACGGTTCCGCCGTTCTTTGCCATGGCGAGAATCAGTCCCTCGTCGCGGGAGATACCGGTGAGGTAGACAAAATTGCGGTCGGCGCAGAAGGGATAGTTTTCATCCGCGCGTGTCCGGGGTGCGAATCCGGAGAAGAACAGGGCGATGGAGCCGTCCTGCATTCTCTCAGCGGTCTTTTTGCGGTTTGCGGTATAGAAAGCAGCGTTCATTTCAAATGTCCTTTCGGGGATTTTTTCTTTATTATAACACAAAATCCGGTTGTTGTAAATATTTGTTTGACTGCCGCGCGGATTCATGTTATAATAAAAGCACTGATAATAAAGTATTGAAGGAGTCAATCATGAAAGCAAAAGGATACTACCCTTCCCTCTCATCCGTGCGTCTTGCATCGGGCAATGCTTTTGCCGACAACATGGCGCGGGACCTCAGCTATCTGAAAAAGCTCGACTGTGACCGGATGCTGTATAATTTCCGCAAAACCTTCGGCGTTCCCACGGATGCGGAGCCCGTTTACGGCTGGGATGCACCGGACGGTCTTCTCCGCGGTCACTCCACGGGGCATTTCCTCTCCGCGCTCGCCATCGCGTACAGTGCGACGGGAGACGAAGAACTGCTGGAAAAATCGCGGTACATGGTGCATGAGCTGCGCACGCTCCAGCTGAAGTCCAAGGGACGCGCGCGGGATTTTGTGACCGTATGCAAGCCCGACGACTGCCCGCAGGACAAATGGAGCACCGATCCCGGCGTCTGGGGCGAAGGTTTTCTGTCCGCGTATTCCCCGGATCAGTTCGCGCTGCTTGAGCAGTTCACGCCGTACGCGAAAATCTGGGCGCCGTACTACACCCTGCACAAGCTCGTCGCCGGATTCATTGAAACCTACGAACGCACCGGCAGCACGGAAGCACTGGATGCGGCATGCGGAATCGGAACTTGGATGC
>JAFTPW010000260.1:0-6969 GCA_017463075.1 Clostridia bacterium | reverse complement strand
GATGGAAGAACAGATCGAGAATATCGCCGCGGAGTCTCGATGCCCAGCGGGAATTGACGGAGGTGTCATACCACGGTTTCTGCTCGATGCTGATGTAAGTCTCCCTGTCCGTGAAGAACGGCGCGACGGGGTATTCGCCGCAGAACAGATTGCACTTGACGTCGAGGGACTGAACGGCGTATGCCGCATGCTTCGGTTCGGCGATGGCGTCGCTGCGCAGGATGAGTACGTTTTCACCTTCGATTTCATACTCAGCCGGGAGATAGATGCCGTCGTCCCTTGCAATGTAGAGTCCGTGTGCCGCGCCGTTGATTTTCAGTGCTCCGCATGTGCCGGCGAACGTCAGACGGAGGGTATCGCCGTCCTGCTCCACATCGGAAAGATGAGCAGGCGACTTCATGCCATCATCCCCGTACACATTCGTCAGCGCGAGACGTGCCATGCGGTATCCGACCTCGTACTTGTTCGCGGGATGGATGGGGTGATTACCCTGATGATAGCTCCACGTGGGTTCGAGATCCGTGATGGGTGCATAAGCGAACTTGTCCGGGGATTCGAGCGCGGTTTCGATAAAGGCGTCGTTGAGGTAGCCGACGTTGCACTCACCGGAAGAACCGTACGTCCACGGATAGATCAGGGACGAGATCATCATGAAATCATCCGGATATGCCGCGAACAGACGACGGTACATTTTATGATAGAAGCGCAGGTAGTCGGCGTACATTCTGTGCCAGTACTGACCGCCGCATTCGTTTTCGCCCTGATACCAGATTACGCCGCGCACCTTCACGCCTTCCAGCGGAGCGATTTTTACATTATACTGCGAGCATGTCTGCTGGAAATTGCCGCCGCCGCGCGTGTTCCATGTCTCAGGCACGGGATAATTGCCGAGCTTCTTCATCCGTTCCACGAGTGCGGCGTCCTTGTCCAGCTCCTCCAGCTTGAACCACGAGGGCATCGATGTGCCGCCCCATGTCGCGTTCAGAAATCCCACGGGAACATCGGCGTTTCTGTTGAGAAAGTCGTACAGATCGCTCACGAATTTCGTGCCGAGCGCGGATACATGCCCGAGGTTTTTATCGTCATCGGCGTTGTACCAGTGTCCGGTCATCATGGTATCCGGCTCCCACGGGAAACTTCCGTCCGCACCGAAGGAGGGATAGTCAACGTGGTACACGCGGATGGTCTTCGCGGAGATTTCGGCGTACATGTCCTTGCATCCGGGATTGGAAACATTGGCAAACTCCATGTTGGACTGACCGGATGCCAGCCAGAGCTCGCCGAAGAGGACGTCGGTCATGGTATGGCTGTCGTCCGCGCAGGTCAGGGTGACGGTGTATGTGTCGAACGACGGTGCGGGTGTGTGCAGGGATACGGTGAACTGTCCGTCGGCGTCGGTTTTCGTCAGCGTGGAACAGAATGAGGCACCATTCTTTTCGATGTATGCGGTCACTTTTGCGTCGGGCGAGGCTTTACCGCTGATGTTCAGGCAGGCGTTCCCCTGAAACAGCGCGCCGTTTGTGAAAATATGCGGCAGTGTAAACATGTGTGTTCTCCTTTATGCGGATTTTATAAATATCGTATATCAACCACAAACTCCCCGTCGTACGCGATGGCGCAGGAGTATCCGACAGCACCGGGCAGGACAAGAGCGGTCACGCCGCAGTCGGGGGATGTGGTGTCGGTTTCGGCGAAGGTTCTGTCGATTCCGTGACCGGTGCGCTTGACGGCGGCTTCCTTCCGGCACCAGATCCGGTGAAACGCGGCGGGTTTGTCTTCCGATGCTGCGTAAACTGCCTGCTCTGCGGGATGGAAATACCGGTTCACGATGGCGTCGGGACGTTTCGGCTCGGTGTGCAGCTGAATGTCGCAGCCGATTTCCCGGGACGCAAAGGCGCAGAGCCAGTAGTCCCCGCTGTGGCTGAGGGAAAAATGCAGCCCGGGATGCGCGGGAAAATACGGCTTGCCCTGTGCGGCTTTTGCGGTGTCAAACTCCGATTCATCGGAACCGGTGAGCAGGGAAGCGGCGCGTCTGAGTAGGGTGTGGGAAGATTCCGCTGGGTTGACGGAGACGAATAAAGCAACGGTTTCCTTCATTATTAAATATCCAGTATGACGATTTCGCACGGGTTGAAGAACCGTGGGATTTTTACGGTATTGCGCATGCCGCGGCTGACGCAGAGGGTTTCGCTGTCCCGGTGATACAGTCCGCTGACGTATTTCGGGAAAATCCCCTGACCGGGAGCGTAGGCACCGCGGGAACCGATCCGCCACTGTCCGCCGTGCGCATGTCCGGAAACGGTGAGATCAATGCCCTGACCGGCGATGTACCGCGTCCAGTATTCGGGATGGTGGCACAGCAGAATCTTCGGAGACGGTGCGGATTTCAGTTCATCGAGAACGCACAGATCCGGCACGGGCTGGGTACTGTAATGCGACTTGTCAAACGCGTATCCCGATGTCAGCCCGGCGATGGTGATGCCGCCAAACTGCGTGATTTCGTTGTCAAACACCGTAACGCCGGCGGATTCGAGGATTTCCCGGTTTTCGCCGCTGATCCCGTGCTCGTGATTGCCGACGGAGTAGAACACGGGTGCGGTCCCGGCAAGTCCTTCGAGCAGGTGCAGACCGTTGATGTTATAGGATTCTCTGACGGAATGCTCGTCGGTGTTGTTGAAAATATCGCCGGGCGCGAGAATGAGATCGGGTTTTTCATCGGCGAAACGCTTTACGATGTCTCCGACATGCATCTCCCCGGATCTTGCATGGAAATCCGCAGCAATCCCGATGCGCAGGGAAAGCCCCATCGGATGGGTATAGCGGGCTGTTTTCACGTCAGTCCCCCTTTGACATGATTTTTCTGACTGGATTATACCATATTATGCCCGAAAAGTAAAGCCGGTGATACGGCAAATCAAGCATTATACCGAAAAAACTGCACAAAAATGACTAAAATTTCATAGATTTTATGATTCGCTCTTGATATAGGGAATTTTTTATGATATAATATTTAATAGCGGCATATTTTGGATATGCATCGATTCCTGTGATCGATTTTTATGAAAAATAAACGAAAGGCATGGTAACAGAATGGTTACGCTTTACACCCAAAACCCCGGTCTGCTGCTGTTCTTCGTTCTGCTGGCGGTGACGAATATCCTGCCCGTATTCGTTGAAAAGCTCAAGCCCGTCTGGTGGGTCGGCATTGCACTGCACATTGCGGCGGTATTCTTCTATGTGAAGGCCGGCGCGGAACTGGATGACATCCTGGTGCTCTTCCTCGTCTCGATTCTCTGTGGTCTGGTTGCAGAAGTTGTGAAGGAAAGAAGGGACAAAGCACAGAAATCTGAAACAAAAGCGGAAGGAGATACCAAATGAATTTTAACTCCATAGAATTCCTGATCTTCTATCCGATCGTTCTTCTTCTGAACTTTATCGTTCCCCTGAAGTACCGCTGGATCATGCTTCTCGGCTTCAGCTACTACTTCTACATGTCCTGGAACCCGTCCCTGATCTTCCTGATTATGTTCACGACCGTGGTTTCCTGGGTCTGCTCGCTGATTATCGAGAAAACGGACAAGCAGGCAGTCAAGAAACTGGCGATTACGTTCACGCTTCTGATCTGTCTCGGCGTGCTGTTCTTCTTCAAGTATTACAACTTCCTTGCAAACTCCTTCTCCGCACTTCTCACCCTCTTCGGAAGACCCAATACCGACTTCACGCTGAACCTGATTCTCCCCGTCGGTATTTCCTTCTACACCTTCCAGACCCTGTCCTACGCCATCGACGTTTACCGCGGTGACGTCAAGACCGAGCGTCATTTCGGCTACTACGCACTGTTCGTTGTATTCTTCCCCCAGCTGGTTGCAGGTCCGATCGAAAGACCCGACAATCTGATGCCCCAGCTCAAGGAGGAACATCGCTGGAACAACGAAGACGCACTGGCAGGCTTCAAGCGCATGATTGTCGGCTTCTTCAAGAAAGTGGTTGTTGCCGACCTTCTTGCCACCTATGTCAACGTGATTTACAACGACGTTGAGAACGCAACCGGTCTCGGCGTTGTCATCGCATCTGCGATGTTCGCGGTGCAGATTTACTGTGACTTCTCCGGTTACACCGATATCGCAATCGGCTGTGCGAGAATCATGGGCTACCGTCTCATGCAGAACTTCGACCGTCCCTACTGCGCGAAGTCCATCAAGGAATTCTGGAACCGCTGGCACCTCTCTCTGTCCACATGGTTCCGCGATTACCTGTTCTTCCCGCTCGGAGGCAGCCGCTGTTCTACTCTGAAGCGTTACCGCAACATTATGATCGTCTTCCTGGTATCCGGTCTCTGGCACGGTGCCGACTGGACCTACGTCATCTGGGGTGCTCTCCACGGTGCGTTCCAGGTAATCGGCTACATAACGATCAATGCGCGCAAGAAATTCTTCGAAAAGTGCGGCTGGAACTGGGATTCCAAGTGGCACGGCATGCTTCAGACTGCTGTTACCTTCGTTCTTGCGGACTTCGCGTGGATCTTCTTCCGTGCGAACAACACTGCGGAGCTCGGCGTGCTTCTGAACAGACTGTTCACGTCCTGGTCCACTCCCGCATCCGAAGTATTTGACGCAATGGGTCTGACTCTGACCGGCGCGGTTGTGTCCATTCTTTCCGTAGCGATCATGGTCATCCTCGACAGACTGGTCAAGCACAACGAACAGCCTCAGGCAGACGGTACTCTCCGCTCCAATCTGGCAATTTCCAACGGCAAGTCCCTCGTTTACGTCTGGGTTATCATCATTGCATGGATGGTACTCCTCGCAGGCGACGGCTCCAGCTCCTTCATCTACTTCCAGTTCTAGTCGGGCAGCCCCGACGGGCATGGATCGGCGCGATTGCAGTTGAGGTTTGAACGATTCCCACGACCGTTCGCTGCGCTGATTTGGTGCAGGATTTATTAAGGCGAAATAAGGCTTACAGTTTTGATGGCTGTGAGCCTTTTTTGTTCGGATGAGAGAAATTATTCAAAAACTTTCAATTTCATGCTTTACTTTGTTAACGCATTAGTGTATAATAATATCACTGTGAAAATTCAGCATCCGGAGGACTTTATGCCCAACAAACGCCGTGATCCCGCGAAGGATTACTTATTTGAAGCCATTCTTTCCCTCAAATCCATTGAGGACTGCTATAATTTTTTCGACGATCTCTGCACCATCAAGGAAGTGGACGACATGTCCAAGCGCATGTGCGTTGCGAAAATGCTCGATGACAACACCGTTTACACCGAAATCACCGAGAAAACCGGACTGAGCACCGCCACCATCAGCCGCATCAACCGCTGTCTGAAGTACGGCAGTGACGGTTACAGCGAAATCCTCAAGCGTCTGGATGAAAAAGGCATCAAGCCGCCGGAATTCGGGGAGGACAAGTGATGCTGGACGGATATTCGGTACTCGCGCCCGTGTATGACCGTCTCAACGACACCGTGGACTACGGAAAATGGGCGGCGTTCATCCGGGAGTGCTTTGCGAAATTTGCCGGAATTCCCGTCACGTCCGTGCTTGACATGGGATGCGGAACGGGAAGCATGACGATTGAGCTGGCAAAGCTTGGCTACGACATGACTGCGCTGGATCTGTCCGAGGACATGCTTGCCGTTGCGGACGAGAGAGCGAGGGAAGAAAATCTCAGCGGAATCCTCTTCATCAGCGGGGACATGTGTGATTTTGAGCTGTACGGCACGGTAACGGCGATCACGTGCTGTCTCGACGGAATCAACCACCTCACGAACCGGGAAGATCTTCTCGCCTGCTTCGCACATGTGGCAAACTACCTTGAGCCGGGCGGTGTGTTCGTGTTCGACCTCAATACCCCGTACCGCTTCAAGACCACCTACGCTGATCGGGACTACATCCTCGAGGACGACGGGGTGATGTGCTGCTGGCGGAACCGGCTGAACAAAAAGGGCGACGTTGTCGATTTCTGCCTGACTGTGTTTGAAGAACGGAACGGCGTATGGCACCGCACCGACGGCTTTGAGAGAGAACGTGCCTACGGACTCCGCGCGATTGAAAATGCACTCAATTCGGTCGGACTGGAGATCTGCAATGTCTCTGCCGGATACGGATTTGAAGAGCCGGAGAAGACCACCGAACGCTGGTACATCACGGCGAAAAAGCCTCTGTAAACTGAAAAACTGCCGCATCCTTTCCGGGATTCACGGCAGTTTTGTTGTTTCAGTGAATGGTATTGTGCTCAAGATGCTGACGGATGACGCCCTTCACGTTCCACACGGGAGCTGATGCGCCGTCCGAGACGCTCTGATGGAGATTGTCGGTCACGAGCCGCTCGATCGAAGCCGTGGAGGAAACGGCGACGAGTGCACCCTGAGTGGTATGGGTTTCGCGGCGGATGATGTCCCGCAGGGTTACGGTTCCGCAGATGGCTTCCGGCCCGAATTCGATGATGGCATAGGGATCCGCATACTTTTCCCAGTAGCGGAAACAGCCGTCGCCGAGCGGTGTATAGCTTTTCGATGCGTGAACGTGCTCGATGGTGATATCGTCAAACCAGACCCTGCCGGGGCGCTTGTTGTGGTTGGAAAGTATCACGCCGTTGTGGCGGTAGTCTCCGTAGAGTCCGTCGATGTGTACCGAGCGCATTTCGCAGTTTTCGCCGGAGAGCAGGCGGATGCCGGAGTAGCCGTTCATGGCGGTGATATTATGAATGTAGACGTTCGAAATCGGTCCGACGGAGATCTCCGCATGCGGTTCGTCGTAGGTTGTCAGGGAAACCATGTCGTCATTGGTGGTTCCGCAGAGATTTTCAATCACGCCGTCGCGGGCAGGGCCGTTGATGTGAACGCCGTCGGTGGTGCCGAAATGGTGATTGTAGTCAAAGAACAGATCACGGCAGACAAATCCGCGCACATCTCCGATCTGGATACCGTAGCTGACGGGATTTTTGACAACCATATCCGTC
>JAFTPW010000259.1:0-4792 GCA_017463075.1 Clostridia bacterium | reverse complement strand
CACGAAATTGCTGCATTCTGCGAGAGCCTTGCGGTCGGAGGATACGAGACGGATGACGGACATGGGCCACTTCACGATGCCTGCCTTGACGCCTTCGTAGCCGGGAATCACGAATTCGGTTTCCACAGGAGCCTTGTTCATCGCGAAGGTGTAGCGGCCGCCCTGGAAGTGTTCGTGGCTGAGGATGGAACCGCCGACGATGGGCAGATCCGCATTGGAGCCGACGAAGTAGTGGGGCAGATACTCGATGATATCGAAGAGCTTGTCAAACACAGCGGCGTCGATCTTCATGGGAATGTGCTGACCGTTGAAGAAGATGCTGTGTTCGTTGTAGTAGGAATAGGGAGAATACTGGAAATGCCAGTTTCCGCCTGCGACATTCATCGGGATGGTGCGGAGATTCTGACGTGCGGGATGGCTGACATGACCTGCAAAGCCCTGGTTTTCGGGGCAGAGCTGGCACTTCGGATAAGCGGAAGACTGCTGCTTCTTTGCGAGCGCGATATCACGGGGATCCTTTTCGGGCTTGGACCGGTTGATGGTGATAGCGAGAGTGCCGTAGTCGGGGTCGCGGGTCCAGCGGAGGTCTTTCGCGATTCTGCCGGCGCGCACGTAGTTGAGATCCTGGCTGAAACGGTAGTACCAGTCGGTGGCTTCTTCGGGATCGGACGCGTACTTTTCACGGAATGCTGCGATAACTTCGCGGGGCATGGGAGTGAGGATACCCATCAGCTTGGTGTCGAACAGGTCGCGGGAGGAGCCGGTGTCGGGAATGATTTCCTTTTCGCAGGCATATTCCACGATGGGAGCGAGGATTGCGTCGATGTCACAGCCGGTGTTGTCAGCTTCGCATTCCTGCCAGTCGCCGAGACCGAGCACGTCGATCAGCGCGTTGCGAACTACAAATTCGTCGTCACGGGTAATCAGGCCCGTTCTGATCCCGTATTCGATCAGATTCTGTACCGCGGTATAAATCATAATAAACCACCTTTATGTATATATAAATAAATTGAAGGAAACTGTGGAACAATGTGCGGCATTTTCCGCCTTATCCATTATACCACAAAACCACCGGAACATACAATAGACATTTTAGCATGGTTTCTGCACAAAATTCGCGCCGGAATTGTACGTTCCGTTTGATTCGGTCACAGCATGCGGTAGGAGAGGATGAGGGATTCGTTCTTTCCGGGAATCTCTGCGGTAAACGAAGCGAGCGCGGCACCGGTGAGAACGGATACGGATTTGTTGTAGCCGTTGTCGGAGAGCGTGACTTCGTAGGTTTTCTCGGGATCCACTGCGTGAAGCGTGAAGGTCATCCGGCTTTCTTCGCAGTCCCGGCGGCGGAAGAATGCGCAGAAACCGCGGCTCTCCAGTGCAAGCTGATAGGCACACCAGCAGTCCGTGTCGAGCGTCGCTTCCGTCAGCGGGTAGAAATCGCCGTCCCAGCAGTCACGCAGAGCAGAGATTTCGTCCAGCGGCTTCATCGCGTCATCTGCATCGAATGCGTCGTTCATGACGTCGAAATTGCAGGCAAGTCCCATCGTCGAAGCGGAGCGGAAGGTGTTTGCCTCCGTGGTCCAGGATGCCGTGGTGTGATAGGGAAGATAGCGGGAGAGTCCCAGCGTCTGGTTCTGATGCCACAGATAGGTGGGTCTTTCCTCGGACGACGGGAAGCATCCGGTGTCACTGCGCCACATGGGAAGGGAGCGCATGTTCATTTCGAAGTCGAGACGCCGTCCGCCGGATGCGCAGTTGTCGATGACGAGTCCGGGGAATTCCGCGAGCAGTGCGTCCCAGAGTCGGTAGAGTCCCGTGATGTAGCGGTTTTCCGTCCAGCCGCGCTTGCCTTCGGGATCGGTGTGCCGCCAGTAGCTCAGGGGATTCATGTTGAAGTCCTGCCGGTAAATGTCGATGCCGTTGTCGCGGATCATGCGGATCAGGGTATCGCGGAGCCACGCAAAGGATGCTTCGACGTCAGATCGTAGAGGAAATTCTTGTTTTCGGGATCGCCGTTGTGCAGAAGCTGATCCCGGCGGTATGTCACGTTGTCGGAGCCTTCGTAATTCCGTTCCGGCTCAAACCACAGCATGAACTTGAAGCCGTGTTCCTTTGCGGCGCGGGAAACCGGTGCCAGACCGTTCGGGAATCCCTTTTCGAATTCGTAATTGCCGACGCCGTGCGGGAAACCGTCGCGGAACCACGCCGCATCGAGCCAGTAGGTGTTGAAATACCCGCATTTGCCGGCGCAGTCGATGCAGTGGAGCTGACCTTCCTCCGTCGCCCACGCGGGATTGTTCCAGAAATAGCGGTCGAAAACCTGAAGAGAGAGCGGAACCTCCATGTGACCGCCATGTTTCGCAGCCGGACTGAGCTTTTCGCGGAAGATGCGCCGGAAGTCCTGACGGGTTTTCAAAAGATCCTTTCCGCTGTACACGATGGCACCGACGGAGCGTACAGATTCGCCGGGCTCGAGGTACAGATCAAAATCGGTGAAGCCCGCCATCAGATGTGCGGTGTCTCCGGTGCGTGAGAGGGTGTATTTCCACTGCCCGGTCCAGCCGATGGCGAAAACAGCACTGCCGCAGCCGGATGTGACGTCGAAATACGGGAAGCACGCGCCCTGCGAGGAACGTCCCTCAGCGGCTTCGCAGACAAGTTCGCATCCGTCCGTGAGCTCCTGCTTTACGGGCATGAAGCTGTTTCCGTTGCAGGTGTCACCGCGGATGCTTTCCCATACAGCTTCACCGGAGACAGGAAACTCGAGATCCATGCCGCAGAATTCCGTGATCTGCGCGGTTTTTTCGTTCCCTTCGTTCCGGAGCGTGACCGTCCACCGGTAAAAATCGGGCACAACCGGCTCAAAATTCAGGATTACCAGAAGCCCGCCCAGCCTCATGGAGTAAGAATCCGCACTTTTCGTCATCTGCGCGGGATTGATCCGGATTTTTTCGCCGTCCAGCCGGAATCCGGCAATATTCTGACTGCTGATTGTTTCAAACATGGGAGTATTCCTTTCGTTTTGCGGTAAATTTGGTTAATCCATTATAGCACAATCCGCCGCGCGGTGTCAATAAATAAAAAGCCCCGCTGACCGTGGTGACGGAGACGGGATATAAAAAAACGGCAACGAAAGTAGACATTTATTTCCACTGAAATCTTGACATTGTTATAGAGGAATGTTATAATATATCTGTATCGTTATATTCGGATATTCTGTATTCAGCGGTACAGCAGCATACTGCGGACAGCGAAAACATAATTCTACTTTGTTTTCCGCTCTCCGGGGATTCCGATTATCAACACATGCAGATGCATGTAAGGAGGAATATAAAGAATGAAGAAATTTTCGATGAAGAGAATGACAGCGTGGCTTCTGAGCATTCTGATGATCGTCAGCATGCTTCCCACGACGGCTCTCGCAGGGGACATCTGGAGTGATATCGCAGCATATCACGCCTCGCAGGGCAACCTGAACGCCGCCGCGGGTACTTTGATTAATAAGTACACCGACGAGACAGGGGATGCGGACCTGAGCGGTGAAACGGCAGTCGCTGAGCCTCAGTCGACGGACGACCCAATATATGTCCTCGCCGGCGGTGACTTCCAGGAAGCTGGGGATCATGCCAACAGCGCGGCAAATGTCACCAATATTCTGGCGCAGGTAAGTCAGAAGTACACCACTATGGACGGCTTCCTGTTCATCGGTGACTACGACTGCGAAACGCATAACGATGCTACCGAAACTGCAAACGGCATTACTGCACTCATGGGTGCGGTGCAGGGCAGTTACAGCAACCTCAATGACGCCAATTCCGTGCTCGTACAGGGCAACCATGACTATATGGATTCCCGTATTGACGCGACCGGCGGGCATGATTTTGGCGGATACAGCGCATACGTGCTCAACGAAGACGACTACCCGAACGGCGGCGGCTCCCAGTCCGGTGTGCAGACTCTTGCCAACAATCTGAAAACATGGCTGGACGCGAAGGCTAATGAACAGTATTCTGCACCTATCTTCATCGTGTCGCATCTTCCTCTGGCGTTCACTCCCCGTACGGTTACGCAGGGTGACGCGAAGTATGCAAAGTATATCTTTGATGTACTGAATGATGCGGGTGAAAATGGGCTGAATATCATCTTCCTCCACGGCCATGACCACGCTTACGGTCCTGACAACTACATGGGCGGTGAAGCGATCTATCTCGCAGAAGGCGACAAGATCTGCATTGCCGAAGTGGGCAGTACAAGCAAATGGACGGAAGAAACGCTTAACTTTACCTACATGAACGCGGGCTATGTGGGCTATTATTCCGACGCTTACACCTACGTTACAACCGCAGGTACGGACAAGCTCACCATGACTGTCTTTGCCATTACTGACAATGAAGTCACTGTTGAGCGGTACAGTGAGGACGGTCTGTACAATCTGAAGTCTGCGGGTTACGACGGTTCTTATTCCAATACCAGTGTGACGAATGTATCCCTCGGTCTTCCCAAATATGAGAATGTTTACACTTCTCCTCAGAAGATTGCGCTGACTACTGCTTCTGACGTTGAGGATGTCGGCACGATCGGTGAGTATGTTGGTGTGACTCCTGACTCTGCCGATGATGTGACTACTTCCGGCAATAGTTGGACGACGATTACTGAACCTATTGAAGGTACAACAACATACAACTATACGCAGGCAGACTCTATTACCAGAAATGGTGAATACGTTATCGTTGCTAACAATCATGCAGTTGCTCTGATGGATGATGATGGTGATATGGGCGAACAGACTGTT
>JAFTPW010000258.1:0-5206 GCA_017463075.1 Clostridia bacterium | reverse complement strand
GGTACTACATCATCCGCTGGACGGCGGGAGAAACCTCCGGCATGAACCACTACTTCGCCAACATCCGCGACATCGACTTCGGCTACTACAAGACCCTGCTCGCGAAGCTGAAGTAAACTCTCCGTTTGACATTTTTACCGAAATATTCGACAATCCGCTTGACTTTTGCCGTGACACATGATACAATGTTGTCAAAGAGAAAAGAAAGGCGGATTGTTTTATGAAAAAGTTATTGCTGATGCTGACGCTGGCGGTGCTGCTTGCCGGGATGAGCTCGTGCAGTGAACGGCCGATCAAGCTCGATCTCCCGGAAGAAACTTCGGAAACCGGGAAAAAGTCCGATCCGCCGCCGAAAACCTATCTCGAAGCACTCGAGGCGGATCTCGGCTATCAGGACTACCCGGACTCGATCCTCTGCTACACCGACCCGCTCATGGAGTACAATGTCCTGCCGTTTGAGTACATCCATTTCACCGCAGAGGAGCCGGACGAGCGGTTTATCTCGTACAATTATACGTATGAACTCCAGCTGGTGCACGAAAGCGATGTCTTCACTGCCACCCAGCCGAACGCAAACTACCTCACACGCCCGGACGGAACCCGTCAGAAGCTCTGTCCCTATCAGACCTGCCGGAACGATCTGTGGGAAGCATGCAGTCACCTCAGTCTGGCGGGCGGCGTCGTTTACGGGGATTTTGTCTATTTCAGCGGCGCGAACCGGTGTGTCGGCTGGAAGGATCACCCCAACCGCGACGGCATCCTTGAGGTGAACATGATCCTGCGCTACGACATCGCCAAAAACACCGTGGAAAAGGTCATGTACACCAACGGTACGACGCGGATGATGACAGCAAAATACGGCGTGCTGTTCTTTACCGTGGACGACAACCTGATGTGCATGGAGCTTGCCACGGGTGAGACCGCATTTGTTCCCGATGAAAACAGGCTCATCCGGAAAATGATGTACCCGCTGAAATATGAGAAAACGCAGTTTTACTACGACGAATGGGACGGTGAGACCTGCACCATTTACGCCGCGGAGTATGACATGTCCGAAGTTTCACTTCACCGGCAGTTCACGGTCCCGGAAGAGCTTGCCGGCGGATCCGTTTCCCTCACGGACAGCGGGATTTATCTCATGCAGTACCAGTCCATGGATGAGAAATCGTGGGACTTTACCCTGAGCCGCATGGATTTCACCGCCGCGTCAGCGTATGATCTGTGGCTGATCGATGAAAACGGGAATCCGAAGCTCCTTCTGGAAAATCTCGCGGAATGCGTCATTGCAAGCGACTGCATCTATGCCGCAGAGTATGAAAACCGCGCCGTCTTCACCACACCGTTTATCAAAACGGAGGACAACAGGTTCCTGCATGAATTTGAAGAATACTACACCGTCTCCGGCGTGACGAATGCGGGTACCCTGATGCGGTATGAAATCCAAAAAGACGGCACCCTCGATGACGGAGAAGCCGTATTCACCGAAGGAGCCGACACCCGCGATCCCGCAGAATACCTCGAGGACATTCAGGCTTATGGGGATGCTGTGCGGGTCTACACCCTCGTTCCGTTTGATGACAGCGAGGATTCGCCGGATCGGGAATACTTCACCGGATTCTGGCGGCACTGGCGGACGTACATTGTGACAGCGGATGAAGTCGTGCAGGACTCCGACATGGTGACCGAGCGGCTGACACTCCGCAAAGCGTGGGAGTATTCCAGCATCGCTGACTGAGCGAATATGAGCGAATATGAACATACTCCACAAATCCGCATTGACAAACACGTCGGAATCTGGTAGAATGGAGCAAAGAATATTTCATGAAATGAGGTACTCATCATGTTCAACGGTCTTCATTCCTCTCCGGCGAATCTGTCCCGTCTGACGAACGCCGTATCCCGCTCCATTTCTCCCGAAAACTTCGACGGCGCAAAGGGCAAGGGCGGTATGGCTGTCCACGGCACCGGCGAAAACTGCGCACGCGAGCTCGGTCAGGGCTGGAAAATCTCGCCTTCCGTCCGCATTGAGCCGCACACCGTCTACACCATGGCGGATATCGAAGGCTCCGGCGCGATTCAGCACATCTGGCTCACACCCGCAGCCGCTCCGTCCCGTGCAATCATCCTGCGCATGTACTGGGATGACAGCGACGTACCGTCCGTGGAATGCCCGCTCGGCGACTTCTTCTGCAATCCCTTCGCACCCGACGGATATGCACCGCTCTCTTCCCTCATGGTCTGCGTCAATCCGCGCAACGGTCTGAACAGCTACTGGGAAATGCCTTTCCGCAAGCATGCACGGATCACGATTGAGAACATCTCCGACGCCGCGTTCGTTCTCTATTATCAGGTCGACTACGTTCTCACTGACGTTCCGGAAGACCCGGTTTCTGGCGAAACAACGGGCTACTTCCACGCCCAGTTCCGCCGCTCCAATCCGCTGAAATACATGGACGTTCACACCATCCTCGACGGCGCGTCGGGCAGAGGTACGTTCTGCGGCTGCTCCATGCTCTGGGGTGTCAACAACAACGGCTGGTGGGGCGAGGGTGAAATCAAGTTCTACATGGACGGCGACACCGACTTCCCGACCATCTGCGGCACCGGCACCGAGGACTATTTCTGCGGCGCGTACAACTTCGACGTCAACAAGAGCTACGAACGGTTCTCGACTCCCTATTCCGGCATGATTCCGCACGCTCCGGACGGTCTTTACAAGGCACAGCAGCGGTTCCAGCTTTACAGATGGCACGTTGCGGATCCGATTCACTTTGCGGAAAATCTGCGCGTCACCATTCAGGCGCTCGGCTGGCGTTCCGGCGGACGGTATCTGCCCCTTCAGGACGACATCGCATCCGTGGCATACTGGTATCAGGAAAAGCCCATCGAAAAACAGCCGGAACTCCCGGACCGAAACTTCCTCGAAATCATCTGACAACATAAAAAACTGCTGTACTGCGGGAAAAATCTCCTGCGGTCAGCAGTTTTCTTCATTTTGTATAATATATCAGCCGAGGGATTCCACGTGGCGCTTGAGTGCCTCAAAGGAAGTATCGCTGATATTGTGCTCCAGCTTGCACGCATCCTCCGCCGCCGTTTCTTCATCCACGCCGAGCTTGATGAGAAGCTGAGTAAAAACGGTGTGCCGTTCGTAAATTTTCTGTGCAATGCTCTTTCCCGCGTCGGTCAGGGTGATGAAGCCGTCGTGGTCCACAGTGATGTAGCCGCCTTCTTTCAAAAGTCCAACCGCGCGGCTGACGCTGGGCTTGGAGAATCCCATATATTCGCACACGTCAATGGAACGTACCGCGTTCATTCTGCCCGTCAGTACGTAGATCGATTCGAGGTACATTTCCCCGGATTCCTGTAATGCCATTCGTTCCTCCGATTCATTTGTTCACTCTTTATATTATACCACAAAACCCGATGGAATTCAATGGGAAACGCAAAGTTTACCTCTGCTTAACATATCATAAAATTCCCGCGCCGTTTTTTCCCGTCAGCACTTGATTTTTCCCTGCACGGCGGGTATAATCGGAGGTAACAAAACAATTCACCGGAGGACTGTTTTATGACAACCACCACTCAGGACGTAAGCCGGCTCTGCGAAGTTTACAAGGGACGCCTGCCCTATCACGGTGAAATGCACGATCACGCGGCAACCGGCGGAACCAGCGACGGCAAACGCCCGCTTTCCCACTGGATCGGCGCCATGGAAGCGCTGGGCATGGATTTTGCCGCCATTCTCGATCACCGTCAGGTGCGCCACATGTACGAACCGGAATGGGAGGACGGCCTGTTCCTCTGCGGCTCCGAACCCGGCACGGGCATCATCCGCGACGGCAAAGTCGACAGCATGCACTACAATCTTCTCACGCCGTCCGCTGCCGCTCTGGAAGAACTGCTCGCAGAATTCCCGGAATACGAATTCACCGGCGGACGTGAGGGGCATTTCAAGTATCCGCGGTTCACACCGGAGCGGTTCGGTGAGCTGATTGATTCGCTCAAGGCAAAGGGCGGGTTCTTCGTGCATCCCCATCCGACATCCCTGATCCGCTCGGACAATCCGCTCGACTACTGGTTCCGGGATGAAACCGCGATTGAGGTATTCTACATCAACATGGACAGCGCGGAAACCCACGGGAACTACAAAGTCTGGACGGGACTGCTTGCTCTCGGCAGACGTGTCTGGGCAATTGCCGGCGGCGACGGTCACGCATGCTGTTCCGATGAGGCACTGACCACAATCTACGCAAAAGAGCGCACCAATGCCGCCATTCTCGACAGTCTCCGCGCCGGGGATTTCACCTGCGGTCCCGTCGGCATCCGGATGTGCGTGAACGATACCGCAATGGGCGGCATGTGCAGCTTCTCCGAGGTACGGCTCGATGGTAACTACACCCGACACAATCCCGCGCCGACGAGTGCCCGTCTCGTTCTTTCCGTCGGGGATTTCCACCGCAGCATTGCCGACACGACGCACACCTACCGCGTTGATCTCATTGACGACGAGGATGTGGTATTCTCAAGACCCGTCACCTGCACCGAACCCGCGTTTTTCGCGATGAACGTGAACAAAAACCGGAAATTCTACCGCGCCGAGGTCTGGGATGAGACGAAAAATCTCCGCATCGCCATCGGCAACCCGATCTGGAACAGTGATCTCTGGGCAGATCCCGGCGAATAAACGAAAGGAAACGACACATGGCTGAACTCTGGGACATTTACGACCGCGAGCGGAATCTCACCGGACGCACCGTTGAACGCGGACAGCCGATGGCACCGGACGAATACCATCTCGTGGTGCATGTCTGGATCCAAAACAGCCGCGGCGAATGGCTTCTCTCACAGCGCACGCCGAACAAGACCTTTCCCTTGAAATGGGAACCGACGGGCGGATCGGTCACAGCGGGTGAAGATTCGCTGACGGGTGCCCTGCGTGAGACGGAAGAGGAGCTGGGACTGACGCTCAATCCCGACGACGCCGTTCTCTTCACCTCCTTCCGCCGCGATCAGCCGAGATGGAAGTGCTCGGGATTCGTGGATGTATGGGTCTTTCCGTGGGACGGTGAGATCGGCGAGGTCATCTATCAGGAGGGTGAAACCTGCGGCGCGATGTGGGCGGACAACCGGAAAATCTGGCAGCTCATCTACGACGGCGAATCCGTCAAGCTCGACAGCTTCCCGTACATCCACCGCCTGATCG
>JAFTPW010000028.1:0-2930 GCA_017463075.1 Clostridia bacterium | reverse complement strand
GCGAAATCAGCTCCTTCAGACCGATATCGCGCAGCTCGGGAATCCGGCGGGTGCAGATGGTGTCCGTCTGACTCTTGTACGCACCGGGAACCGAAACGCCGATCCCGTAGCAGTCGCCGAGGTCGTATTTGTCACCGAGATAAGCGGCGGTGGAGGAGAGGAAAGCGTTCAGATTGTCCCGGTAGGTAAGTGTGTCGTCATATGTATGTGCGAATCTTTCCACCATCGCGAGCCGCAGATTCAGAAGCGCACAGCGGAAATCGCGTGAGGTCAGGTCGAAGATGACGGTGAACTTCTCTTCATTCACGCTAAGAAGCCCCGCGCGTCTGCCTGCCTGAGGACGGACTTCCTTCACCTGACTGATGACGTTCATGTCAAGGAGGGCATCCGCGATCTTCCCGACGGTGACCAGACTCAGGTCGGTCAGCTCGGAAATGGAGGCACGGCTGATTTTCTCCGAGTCCGCAATCGAGGTGAATATGGACTTGATGCTTTCGTACTTGATGCTTTTCAGGCTGATATTGTTCATAGATATATCCTTCCGCCGTGATTCTGTACAGCAGTATGCTGAGATAGAATCATAGATTATTTATATTATACTCAATTGATTATCCGTTGTCAATATAAATGAAAAAATAGAAAGGCAAATTCTAAATTTCTTTGGAATCTTGTATAAATAGGGTTAAATAATCGCATGCTCATCTGTATATCAGACAAACGCCTAAAACAATCCGGCGCAGAAGAAATTTGCCGAAAACGGTTGACATTTCATTTAGGCAACTGTATAATAGAAGAAAAACGATGATATCAGGAGGACGATCGGATGGAACTGAATGAAATCATGCAGGAACTGGAGAAAAAATCGGCGGAAGTGGATTATTCCGTGAAGCTCCCGGACGCGGAGATGGAAATCATGCTCGCCGTATGGGATCTGGAGCCGCCGGTGAACAATGCCGCGCTGATGGAGAAGGTCGGACGCCGCAGAGGATGGAAGGCACCCACCCTCATTTCCTTTCTCGCGCGCCTTGAGGACAGGGGATTCCTGCTTTCCTACAAGAACGGCAAGGAGCGGTACTATCTTCCTGCCGCAGAGCGTGAGCGGTACGTCAGCGGAACATCACGGCGTTTTGTGGATACCTGTCACGGCGGATCGTTCGTGAAGATGCTGGACTCCCTGTTCTACGGCAGGGAATTCACGGACAACGACATCGACGAGCTGCTTATCTGGCTGAAAAACAGGAAATGAGCATGGAACCCAACCGCGCAAGATTCTACAATATTATCTACAACACAACCTTCGACGAGCACGAGCGCTACAACATCGGCACCTACAAGGAGAAAAAACTGCACATCATTCTGAAAAAATACTTCGAGGAAGACACGGCGTACCACGAAATCAGGGTAAACGGCTTCATCGCGGACGTGTGCAGGGACGGCGTGATCACGGAAATTGAAACGTCGGGCTTTTCCGGGCTTTGTCCGAAGCTGGAGGCGTATCTGCCGGAGTACCGCGTGAATCTGGTGTATCCGCTGGCAGCGGTGAAATACGTGTCATGGATCGATCCGGAGACGAGCGAGATCAGCCCGCGCAAGAAATCGCCGAAAAAGGCAAATGTCTATGATGCAATTTTCGAGCTGGTGCGGATTCTGCCCCACGTGAACAGCACAAACCTGACCGTAGCCGCACCGATGCTTGAGATCGACGAGTACCGCATGCTCGACGGATGGAGCCGGGACAGAAAACGCGGATCGAACCGGTACGAGCGTGTTCCTGTGGATCTGCTCGATATTGTGACGCTCACGACGGACGACGACTACCGCGCGCAGATTCCCGAAAGCCTGCCGGAACAGTTCACGGCGAAGGAATTCTGCAAAGCCATCAGACGTGACGAGCGGATCGGACGGGGCGTGATGAAGGTCCTCGAGACCCGCGGCGTTCTCACAAAAACGGAAAAACAGGGAAGAAGCCAGCTCTGGATGAGAAGTTGATGAAGATTCTCTTAAATTTCACAGAAAGTCCTTGAAAACAGAGCGCAATTATTCTATAATAGATACAATCAATTAATTTCTGAAAACAGAAAGGGAAAAATTATGAAATACGGTATTCAGATGTACAGCCTCCGCGACATGACCGGCAGTGACCTCGAGGGTGCGCTCAGTGCGGTTTCCGAAATGGGTTACAGAACCGTTGAATTCGCAGGATTCTTCGGTCATTCCGCAGAAGACGTGCGCGACATGCTGACGAAGTACAATCTTGTCTGCGTCGGTACGCACAGCGGTCTCGGCGATCTGCTGACCGACTTCGACAACACCGTCAAGTACCATAAGACCATCGGCAACACCAGGTATATCATTCCCGGACACGACCTGAGCACAAAGGAAAAGCTGGACACCTTCATCGCGCAGTGCAATGAAATCGCGCCCAGGCTCAGTGAACACGGCATCGAGCTCGGCTACCACAACCATTCCCACGAATTCTACGAACAGTCCGAAGGCTACTACATCCACAAGGAACTCGAGGAACGCTGCGACGTATTCTTCGAACTGGACACCTACTGGGCGTTCGTTGCTAAGCTCGATCCCATCGCGACTCTGGAAAGACTCGGCAGCCGCGTGAAGATGATCCACCTCAAGGACGGTACTCCCGAAGGGCACGGCTACTCCCTCGGCAAGGGTGCGGCTCCCGTTGCTGCTGTCCGTGAAAAGGCAATCGAAATGGGTCTGGACATCGTCGTCGAGAGCGAAGGCTGCGATCCCACAGGTAAGGAAGAAGTCGAACGCTGCATCGATTACCTCAGAATTCTCGATCCCGAACTTTGAAGTTGTAGGCATACGCCGAAAGACAAACGCATAAAAACATCGTTGATATAAGGAGTGCACCGTATCTTGGCAAAGCGAAATCATAACTATAACATTCCCATCCCGCTCAT
>JAFTPW010000257.1:0-8093 GCA_017463075.1 Clostridia bacterium | reverse complement strand
ATTACAGGACGTAAAGGGTCAGGGTAAGAAGGACCAGATCATCGACGTATCCGACGGATATGCGAGAAACTTCCTCCTGCCGAAGAAGCTCGCAGCTGTGGCTGACGCTCAGGTTCTCAACGATATCAAGAACAAGGAAGCCGCAAAACAGCGCAAGATTGAGCTGGAAAAGCAGGCCGCACGCGATACCGCGGAAAAAATGCAGGGCATCCTCGTCAAGATCAAGGTTCAGCAGACCAACGCCGACGGCAAGTTCAAGGGCGCGGTAACCTCCAAGGACATCGCGGAAGAGCTCAATAAGCAGTTCGGCATCGAGGTCGACAAGAGAAAGATCGTCTTGGGCGAGCAGATCAAGGCGTACGGTACATACTCCGTCGAAGTCAAGCTCTACCCCGAAATCACCGGCAAAATGAGCGTTCTGGTGCATGGGGCGTAATTGACCAAATATTTTCGTCAGCCGGGTTGAAAGATATCCGGCTTTCGTTATATTTGTTTTTGCTATTGAGTAAAGACAAAAAATATGTTATAATATATCCAATAATCACGTAAATTGAACAGAAATGCAGTTTGAACGAAGTTGTTCGATGGACAGCCGATGATACACGTTTGTTCTTTACGCACTCTGGACTGAGTTTTTACACAATCAAACCCTCGGAGGTAACACAACATGGACAGCGATCTTCAGAGCCTGGATAGGAAAATGCCGTTTTCGCTGGAAGCGGAGCAGTCATTGCTGGGCGCGATCCTGATTGACCCGGCGTGTATGGACAATATCGCGGCGATCATGACGGCGGACGATTTCTATATGCCGGAGCATACGGAGATCTACCGCGCCATGCAGTCCATGTATGTCAAATCCAAGAATATCGACGTCGTCACGCTCATCGAAGAACTCGTGCAGAGCGGGACTTACGACGAATCCGGCGGACGGGAGTACCTGCGTCTCGTTGCGGAAGCCGTTCCTACCGCTGCGAATGCGAAGGACTACGCAAAAATCGTCCGCGATAAGGCAATTCTCCGCCAGCTCATCGAAGCCGGTGAGGATATCGCCGAGGTCGCTTACGCAGGGGATGACGAAGCCGACTCCCTTGTCGAGTACGCTGAAAGCAAGATTTTCCGCATCGCTGAAGGGCGCGAGAATAAGAATTTCGTTCATATTCGCGACGCGCTGATTCAGGTTTATGACCGCCTCACCAAGCTCAGTCAGGACCCCGACGCCTTCCGCGGTATGCCGACCGGGTTCGATGCCCTCGATAACGTCATCGTCGGTATGAATGAGGCTGACCTCGTCCTCGTCGGCGCACGTCCCGGTATGGGTAAAACGTCGTTTGCGATGAATATCGCCACCGAATCCGCCCTCAAAACCAAGAAAACCGTCTGCGTCTTCAACCTCGAAATGTCCGCCGACCAGCTCGCAAACCGTATGCTCTCCAGCGAAGCGCAGATCGACAGCTATAAAATGCGATCCGGCAAGCTCGAAGCCGAGGACTGGAACGCCATCGCACACGCGTCGTCAAGGTTGTCCGAAACCGAAATCCTCATCGACGATACTCCCGGTATCACGGTCACCGGTATGAAATCCAAGCTCCGCCGCGTCAAGAATCTCGGGCTCGTCGTCGTCGACTATCTCGGTCTTATGTCCGGCGACAAGCATACCGATAACCGCGTGCAGGAAGTCGGCGAAATTTCGAGAGGACTCAAGGTCATGGCGAAGGAGCTGAAAGTGCCCATCATCTGCTGCGCGCAGCTCAACCGTGGTCCTGAAAACCGACCCGACAAACGCCCCAACCTGTCCGACCTGAGAGACTCCGGTGCCATCGAGCAGGACGCGGACATCGTGCTGTTCCTCTACCGTGACGAGTACTACAAGGACGAAACCGTCGATCAGAGTGTCGCGGAAGTCATCGTTGCCAAAAACCGACACGGTTCGCTCGAAAAAGTCAAGCTCGGCTGGATCGGGCGCTTCACGAAGTTCACCAATCTCGCTCCCGAAGCACAATAAACGGCAGAGCGAAGAGAAATTATCGAATAATATGCAGATTTTACCAAAAATCAAGTCTCCCGGTGACGTCCGGACGCTGAACAAAGCGGAGCTTCGGACGCTTGCAGGGGAAATCCGGCAGACGATCATCGAAACGGTCGCGAAAAACGGCGGTCACCTTGCGTCGAATCTCGGCATGGTGGAGACCACGATCGCGCTGCACACCGTGTTCGACTGCCCGGAGGATGCCATCGTTTTTGACGTCGGGCACCAGTGCTATGCGCATAAGCTCCTGACCGGGCGTTATGAACGATTTGAAACCATCCGTCAGTGGGGCGGACTCTCCGGATTCACCAACCGGGAGGAAAGTCCCTGCGATACCACCACCGCCGGTCACAGCGGATCCGCGCTTTCTGCCGCCATCGGAATTGCCGAAGCGAAGCGGATTGCGGGTGATCCTTCCTGGACGGTGGCAGTTGTCGGCGACGGTTCCTTCACCAACGGCATGGTGTACGAGGCCTTGAACAATCTTGACAACCGGAACCTGCGCCTTGTATTTTTACTCAACGACAATGAAATGTCCATCTCCAAAAACGTCGGAAGTCTGTCGAATTACCTCAGCTTCATCCGCACCAGTGAGGGATATTTCGCCTTCAAAATGGTTCTGCGGAAGGTATTTTCAAAGATCCCGCTCGTCGGAAAATGTCTGATCAGCGCCGCACGCCATGTCCGCGATACGCTCAAGCGGCTGACAAATTCGGAGACGTTTTTCGAAAACCTCGGACTGAAGTATATCGGACCCGTCAGCGGAAACGATGTGAACCGGATGATTTCCGTCCTCGAGGAGGCAAAAAGCAAGTGCTGTCCTGTCATCGTCCACGCGATCACGAAGAAGGGACTGGGCTATTCTCCGGCGCAGGAGCATCCCGAACGGTTCCACAGCACCGGCGGATTCCCGCTGAACGATACCGATGACGGCGCAGCTGCCGTGCAGAACCCTCCAAAATCCACGTTTACGAGCGAATTTTCCGATTTCATCTGCGAAAAAGCCGCGGAAAACGGAAAAATCTGCGCGGTCACTGCCGCAATGACCGACGGATGCGGACTGGCGAAATTCGCGGAGAAATTCCCGGACCGATTCTTTGACACCGGTATTGCTGAGGAACATGCGATTACGATGGCAGGCGGACTCTCCATCGGCGGCATGCTCCCGGTCGTCGTCATGTATTCCACGTTCTCCCAGCGCGTGTTCGACCAGCTGTGGCACGACGTCATCCTGCAAAAAACGCCGATGATCCTCATGCTCAGCCACAGCGGACTGGTTCCCGGCGACGGTGTGACGCATCAGGGCATCTACGACGTGAGTCTGTTCAGCCGTCTGCCTGGTGTGCATATTTATACGCCGGATACGTATAACGAAATGCGAAAATCCTTCAATGAATCGCTCGGATACAAGGGACTTTCCGTCATCCGCTACCCGAAATCCGCTGAGGCTGTCTATGACTGCGCGTTTGAAAACTGCGGATCGTGGAAGAAAACCGCAATCGGAAACGGAACGAAAGAGACCGCTGTCATCACGTACGGCAGAATCGCGGGAAACGTCGTGAAAGCCGCCGAAAAGTTGAACGAAATGAACCCGGAATCCCGGTACAGCATCGTGGTGCTCGAGAAAATCTGCCCGCTCCCGATGGATGAAATCGGACCCGTGTGTGAAAACGCAGAGCGCGTCGTCTTTGTCGAAGAAGGACTTCGCTCCGGCGGAATCGGAGAAGCGTTCGCGGCACGGCTCGGCAGGGAAGTCGAAATCCTTGCAGTGGAAGACGGACTCCTCCCGCACGGCTCGACGGATGACCTCATGAAGCTCACCGGACTGGACGTACAGTCCCTTGTCAAACGAATCTGACACAAAAACCACCGGAATCCTGCATGACTGCGCAGAAATTCGGTGGTTTTCTTCCTTATTATATATACGCGCGGATTACTCCTCGGCGAGCATCTCGTCTTCTTCGTAGAGCTGCATGAGAAGGTCTTCCACAGTGGTCTTGCGGTCGGTCAGCTCGGCGGCGCGGACATAGTCGGTTGCGGCTTCCCCGAACAGGAGATCGTCGATGTCGACCAGTTCCTTCTCGAGCTTCTTGATTTCCCGCGCGATTTCCGCCTTGCGCTTCTCGAGCTTCCGCTTTTCCGCGTTCGACTTTTTTCGCTCGAGGTATTCTTCCTTCTGCGTCGTCTCGGCAGGTGCGAAGTTTGCGAGTGCGTTTTCTTTTTCCGCCGCACGGTTTTCACGCCAGCGCATGTACTCGTCGTAGGTTCCGAGGAAATCCCTGCCGTTGTCACCGAGGTCGACAAAGCGCGTCGCAAGCTGCTGCATGAAATACCGGTCGTGGGAGACGGTGATGATCGTGCCGTCGAAGGATTTCAGCGCATTTTCAAGAGCTTCGCGGGACTCGATGTCGAGGTGGTTCGTCGGTTCGTCGAGGATGAGAAGGTTCATGCGGGACAGAATCAGCTTCGCGAGGGTGAGCCGTGCCCGTTCGCCGCCGGAGAGAACCCGGACTTCCTTCTCGATGTCGTCCCCGCGGAACTGGAACAGCGCGAGGGTGTTGCGGATCTCGGTCTGGGTCAGGTTCGGGTAGGCGTTCCAGAGCTCGTCAAGCACGGTGCTGTCCTCGTCGAGGTTCTGGTTTTCCTGATCGTAGTAACCGACCGTGACGTTGTAGCCGAACTCAATCGTGCCCGCGATGGGTTCCAGCTGACCGAGAAGGAGCTTGATCAGCGTGGATTTGCCGCATCCGTTCGGACCGTAGATGAAGAGCCGGTCGTGCTTTTTCACGAGGAACGACAGATCCCGGAACAGGATGTTCTGCCCGAATCCCATCGTGAGTCCCTTTGCCTCCGCGACTTCGTTGCCCGATTCGCCGGAGGAGTTGAGGGTGAAGCTGATGGATTTCGGCGCCGCCTTCGGTTTTTCGACTTTTTCCATGCGGTCGATCGCCTTCTGACGGGATTCCGCCGCGATGATGTTGCGTTCGCGGTTCCAGCGTCGCTGCTGTTCGATGTACGCCTCCAGACGTGCGATTTCACGCTGCTGGAGCATGTACTTTTTCTCCATTTCCCGACGGTGCGCCTCTTTTTCGACGACGTACTGGGAATACGGAACCTTGTACAGGGTTGCGCGCTGGTTCTCGATATCGAGGGTCTTGTTGGTGACGCGGTCGAGGAAATACCGGTCGTGCGAGACGAGGATGACGGTTTTCTTCGCGTTGTACGATGCGAGATGCCCTTCCAGCCACAGCATGGTGTCCGTGTCGAGGTGGTTCGTCGGCTCGTCGAGGATGAGGACGTCCGGTTCGCGGGACAGGAGCCGGGCAAGAGCGAGACGGGTACGCTGACCTCCGCTCATGTTGGTGACGGGCTTGTCGAAAACGTCCTCCGGGAAGCCGAGATTCACAAGAATACTGCGGCATTTGTTTTTGTAGTACAGACCGCCGTCACGGATGTAGCGGTTGTTCAGGTTGGTGTATTCGGTGGAGAGCTGATTGAGCATCGCGGTGTCGTCAGGGGAAGTGGTGTCAAGGGCATGCTGGAGCTGTTCCAGACGGACTTCCGCGCGGCAGAGCTCCGGGAACACGGCGTACATCTGCCCGAGAACGGTGTTGTCCACGGGAGATGCGCTTTCGTCGACGCCGTCGAGGGTGATGATGTTGAACGCGTCGTCCTGATGGAGCATGCCGATGATTTTGTCCCTGGCGAGGTACACCTGACCTTCATCGGGCGTGTATTCGCCGCAGAGCATTTTCAGCAGGGTGGATTTGCCGCTGCCGTTGACGCCCACGATGGCAAGTCTGTCCCCTTCCTCGAGGGAAAAGGAAACTTCGCCGAGGATCTCGCGGGTGCCGATGCGGTAGGCTAAATTGGTTGTGCTGATGGATATCATGTCAGATGGGTTCCTTAGTTGTGATTGGAATCAAGGGGAAGGGAGAACATGCGGGTCGCGTCGTCGTCAGCGGGTTCGTACCGGGTCTGGCGTGTGCGCATCTGTGCGTTCTGCATGTTCTGCGCGGGATTCTGAGCAGGATTCTGCTGCACGGGACGCTGTCTTCTCGGAGTACCGTCGGCGTTGTACATGACCTGACGCTGCTGCGTGCCGTTGTACGGACGGTTCGGATTCTGCTGACGGTTATAGGGCTGGACGGCCTGGGTATTCTGCGGATACTGCGCGTTCTGATTTGCGTAGCCCTGCTGATAGCCGCGGTTGTAGCCCTGATTCTGGTTCTGGCTGTAACCCTGATTGTAGTTCCGGTTATAGCCCTGATTGTAATTCTGGTTATAGTTCTGCTGGTAGCCCTGATTGTAGTTCCGGTTCTGCTGAGGGTTCATGCGCTGCTGATTCTGCGCGTTGCGTCTGCCCTGCTGCTGGATCTGGCGGTTGGTGCCGTAGAGACGTTCGTCGTAGAAGTCCGCGTTCGAGGGATTGGACTTGCCGCGCTGGAAGACGTACTTCTGCATGAGCTCGGCTGCGTCGTCGTTGAACATGGCGATGACGAAGAAGATCACGAATGCGGCGATGAGGATGAGAGCGGCGATGAGGATGAACTTGAGCAGTCCGACGATGAATCCGCCGACGGTGGTGCCTTTTTCTTCTTCGGTTTCGCCGTCGGTTTCGGTATTTTCTTCCGCTTCCGTTGTATCCTCCGCGGAAAGTGCGGTTTCGATGGCGGAGAGCGTGGTCATGAGCTTGGTTGCCACGGAATAGACGGCGCGGTCA
The DNA here is from genome assembly GCA_017463075.1 of Clostridia bacterium. Classification (GTDB taxonomy): domain Bacteria; phylum Bacillota; class Clostridia; order Oscillospirales; family CAG-272; genus UMGS1696. Next base: position 1,344 of record JAFTPW010000257.1, on the reverse strand, counting down.
ATGTTAGCGGCAGCGAAGTCGTTTTCCATGTATTCGTCACGGAGCGTTTCGAGGGATGCGTTGGTGACGGTGTCCTCGATGCCGGTGGACTGAAGGAGGTAGTAATTCTCGTCTTCGGATGCGACAACGATGAGGACGCCCTCGCCCATTTTCCAGTCGGTGTAGACGCGGCGTGCGTAATCCGCGATGGCTTCGTCGCCGGTGGATTTGATGGTGCAGACGCCGATGACGGTGCCGTTGGACTTGAGGAGTTCTTCGTTATTTTTTTCGATATTGCGGACGGTTGCTTCGGAGAGGAGCTGGGCGTCATCCGCGATGTAGGTTTCGTGCTTCGGAATGGCAGTTGCCGCTAAAACCGGGAGAACGGTGAGGGTTACAATGAGGAGGGTAACCAGTGCGGCGAGGGATGTTCTTGCGAAAGTTCTGTTTTTCATAATCGTATTCCGCGATTTACTGCATGTTGATCAGCTTATTCTTGAGCTCGGTTTCGATACGGCCGAGTTCAGCTTCTGCCGCAACTCTCTTTTCGCGTCCTTCCTTCTGAATTGTCTGGATTTCGTCCAGGGTAGCGATGAGCTGTTCGTTGGTATGGGTGAGGGTTTCGATATCGACGATACCGCGTTCGGCTTCCTTGGTGACTTCAACGGTAGCCATACGGAGGGCATCGGCGTTTTTCTTGAGGAGTTCGTTGGTCATATCGGTGACGGCGCGGCCCGCTTCCATTGCCTGACGGGAGTGTTCGATGCCGAGTGCGATGACCATCTGGCTTTTCCAGAGAGGAATGGTATTCATGATGACGGTCTGGATTTTCTCGGTCATCATGGTATCGTTGTTCTGCACGAGGCGGATCTGGGGAGACATCTGGATGGAAATCATGCGGGTGAGCTCGAGGTCGTGGAGTTTTCTCTCGAAGCGGACGCACTGTTCCTCGAAGTCATTTGCGGCCTGTGCGTCTTCGGGGAGACCGGATTTCTGCGCCTTTTCCTTGAGTTCGACGAGCTTGGTGGCGCGTTCTTCGGCGAGCTTTTTCTTGCCGGCGATGATGTACATGGACAGTTCCTTGAAGTAGGACATGTTCATTTCGTACAGGTCATCGAACATGGCGACGTCCTTGAGGAGGGTGATCTGGTGCTGTTCGAGGATGGCAACGATGTTATTGACGCTGTCCTCGCACTTGTCGTACTTGGTTTTGAGGTTTTCGATCTTGCGCTTTGTGTTTTTGAACATTCCGAGGAAGCCGTTGTCATCCGCGTCCTCGTTCATGGAGCGGAGATTCCCGATGAGATTGGTGATCATCGTGCCGGTTTCGCCGAAATCTTTGTTGCGGACGCTGCCGAGGGCAGT
>JAFTPW010000256.1:0-3895 GCA_017463075.1 Clostridia bacterium | reverse complement strand
CGCGGAACACCGTCCACCTTGCCGCCCATGCCGACTACGATGTTGCGGAGCGCGCGGTCGTTGGTGTCGGTTACACGTGCAAACAGAATCCGGCGGGTGTCGATGTCGAGCTCGTTGCCCTGCTGGATGTGGTTGTCGATCATGGCACAGAGAAGGTTGTTCGCCGCAGTGATCGCGTGGAAGTCACCGGTGAAGTGAAGGTTGATGTCTTCCATCGGGAGAACCTGCGCATAGCCGCCGCCGGTCGCACCACCCTTGACGCCGAAAACGGGACCGAGGGAGGGTTCACGGAGCGCGATGCAGGTCTTTTTGCCGATCTTGTTCATCGCCATGCCGAGACCGATGGTCGTGGTGCTCTTGCCTTCGCCTGCCGGAGTCGGGTTGATTGCGGTAACGAGGATCAGCTTGCCGTCGGGCTTGTCCGCGAGTCTCTTGAGACAATCGTCGGAAATCTTCGCCTTGGACTTGCCGTACTGTTCGATTTCATCGGGAAGAATGCCCAGACCTTCTGCAATTTCGGTGATGGGCTTGAGGGTTGCCTGCTGAGCGATCTGAATATCTGTAAGCATTTTCATACCTCTTGTAAGTCAGGGAAAACGCAGCATACCGCCGGACGTTTTTCTACCTTTAATATATACACATTATACCATAAATCAAGCGTGTTTTCAAATCTTTTTTGCAGGTTCAGTGCATTCTTTCGTGAGAATTTTTGCGTAAATTGACGTTTTTGTATGTATAAACCCACGAAAACCTTGCAATCATCCGGAGAAATATGGTATAATAATCGGGATAAACAAAATTTCAGAAAATATTACAGATATCGGAGTACCCTCATGAATCCCAGACTTCTCATCGATGACTGTCATAACCTCCTATTCCGCATGTTATTCGGTATGCCGGACAATTTCTACTCCGCGCGCCGGATCAAGTTCAATGCCGTCTACGGTTTTGCTTCCGCTATTCACAAGGTGCAGAATCTCCTGCGTCCGTCCCATATGCTCGTGCTGTTCGATTCCGAGGACTGCGGTGACAGACGGCAGCTCGACGACGCCTATAAAGCCAACCGCCCGGATTATTCCGAAATGTCCGCGGACGAGTGCCCCTTCACCCAGCTTCCCGCCATCTACGCCATGCTCGACGAGATGAAAATCCCGCATCAGGAGATCCACGGCTGTGAAGCGGACGACGTCATTGCCTCCTATGCCATCACCTGCCGCGACCGGTACGACGTTATTATCTTTTCCACCGACCGCGATTACTGGCAGCTCATCGGCGAGCACGTCTCCATCCTCGATTACCACGGCGCGAACAGTTCCCTCATCACACCGCCCACCGTCATGAAGAAATTCGGCGTCACACCCGAGCAGATCGCGGACTACAAATGCCTCGTCGGAGACAACAGCGACAACATCACAGGCGTTCCCGGAGTCGGTCCCAAAACCGCGGCGGCGCTTCTCACAAAATTCGGCACCCTCGAGAACCTCCTCGAGCACATCGACGAAATCGAAAAGCCGAAAATCCGTACCTCCATCGCCGAATCCCGCGAACGGCTCGATCTCAATGTCAAGCTCATCCGCCTCTCCGATACCGTGCCCCTGCCGATCGAACCGGAAAACCTCACCTTCCGCTACCGTCATCCCGGCGATCTGCACGAACTCTCCTCCGACCTCGCAGACGAATACATCGGACGGGAAATCGACATCAGCGCCGCCGTAAATCTGTAACCCCTTCACGCCGCAAAGCAGTGCATCACAGAAAAAGCACGAAACAAAAAATAAAAAGCACCTGCCGTACTGACAAGTGCTTTTTTTGCATAACCCCGCCCTGAGGGATTCGAACCCACGACCATCGGAATCGGAATCCGGTACTCTATCCAGACTGAGCTAAGAGCGGATTTTTGCTTACCTGATTATTATAGCAAAATTTTACGCCTTTGTAAAGTCCTTTCCGCGAAAATCCAGGCAAGATTTTTCCGACAAATTCCGCACCTGCACAAGTTTTCCGCAGAAATTTCCGCCGGGTACTTGATTTTTCCATGCCGCCGTGGTACAATACTGTATTGATATCAGACACAGCAGTGACGAAAACCATCCGCACATCAGTCAGTCCAAAGAGAGCCGGGATGCTGGAATCCGGTGACCGACCGTGTGGTATCCACTTTCAGAGCTGTGAGGCCCGCGCCCTTTATCACGCGTCAATGAGGCTGTTTTCAGCGAATTTGGGTGGCACCACGATCCTTTCGTCCCAATCACAGGATGAGGGATTTTTTTGTTTCTCTCGCAAAAATAAATTTTTACTATAAAAAAGAGGTACACAAAATGCTTGACATTAAGTTTCTCCGGGAAAATCCGGACATCGTAAAGCAGAATATCAAGAACAAGTTCCAGGATCACAAGCTGGAGCTGGTTGATGAAGTGATTGCACTGGATGCGGAAAACCGTGCGATCATGCAGGAAGCAGACGCTCTCCGCGGCAACCGCAACAAGCTGTCCAAGCAGATCGGCGCTCTCATGGGCAAGGGTCAGAAGGAAGAAGCCGAAGCTGTCAAAGCTCAGGTTGCACAGCAGTCCGCACGTCTCGCCGAATGCGAAAAGCTCGAAGAAGAGCTTGCTGAGAAGATCAAGAAGATCATGATGATTATCCCCAATATCATCGATCCCTCCGTTCCGATCGGCAAGGATGACAGCGAAAACGTTGAAATCCAGAAGTACGGCGAACCCGTGACCCCTGATTTTGAAATTCCCTACCACACCGAAATCATGGAACGCTTTGACGGTATCGACCTCGATGCTGCAAGACGCGTTGCCGGCAACGGTTTCTACTACCTCATGGGGGACATCGCACGCCTCCACTCCGCTGTGATCTCCTACGCACGTGACTTCATGATTAACCGCGGCTTCACCTACTGCGTTCCCCCGTTCATGATCCGCTCCGACGTTGTTACGGGTGTAATGTCCTTCGCGGAAATGGAAGCCATGATGTACAAGATCGAAGGCGAAGACCTCTACCTCATCGGTACCTCCGAACACTCCATGATCGGTAAGTTCATCGACCAGATCGTTCCCGAAGCAGAACTGCCCTATACCCTCACCAGCTATTCTCCCTGTTTCCGTAAGGAAAAGGGCGCTCACGGCATCGAAGAACGCGGCGTTTACAGAATCCACCAGTTCGAAAAGCAGGAAACGATCGTTGTCTGCAAGCCCGAAGACTCCATGATGTGGTACGACAAGCTCTGGCAGAACACCGTCGATCTCTTCCGCTCCCTCGATATTCCCGTACGTACCCTCGAATGCTGCTCCGGTGACCTCGCTGACCTCAAGGTCAAGTCCTGCGACGTCGAAGCATGGTCTCCCAGACAGCAGAAGTACTTCGAAGTCGGCTCCTGCTCCAACCTCGGCGATGCTCAGGCAAGACGTCTCCGCATCCGTGTTTCCGCCGACAAGAAGAAGTACCTCGCACACACCCTCAACAATACCGTTGTCGCTCCTCCCCGTATGCTCATCGCATTCCTTGAAAATAACCTCAATGCTGACGGCTCTGTCAACATTCCCGTGGCGCTCCGTCCGTACATGGGCGGCAAGGAAAAGCTCATCCCCAATAAGAAATAATTTTCTGCATCAAAAAATCCACCGAAGGGCGTGCACTCTTAGCGGAGAAATTATGGTCAGTTGGTTAATAATTGCCCCGCTATAAACAAATAAGTAACCCCTACAGATTTTGAAAAATCTGTAGGGGTAATTTTTATTTAGTAATTCGCCATTTCATGGATTCTGCAATAACGTACGATCCTTTTTTCATATCCTCTGCACTTGTATAAATATCATCCATCCAAACAATTAGATTATTTTCGTTAAAAAACACGGAAACATCAAAAATATCCGATTGATTGTCTTTG
>JAFTPW010000255.1:0-6980 GCA_017463075.1 Clostridia bacterium | reverse complement strand
GTGTTTGATCTGAAGTTGCTGACCAATCCGTGGATCGAACGCGACGTCAACACGGTGGTGAACGATCTGATTCAGCGGAAAAAGCAGATTCTTGCGAAGCCGGACCGGGACAGCGGAATATGCCGGGAGCTGGAGCCGCTGATCCGGAGCATGACGGAATATCACGATACGGTTATTTCATCGGGGCACGATATCTGCCGGGTCACCTCCGCGCTGTTTGAAATGATGGCGATTCTGTACCGTGAAAACTGCTTCACCGGCACGGACGGGAACAATCTCAACCGGATCACCAACATGACGAAAATCGTCGATTACATCCGGCAGAATTACAAATCCCAGATCTCGGTCGGTGACATTGCGGCGCACATGAATCTTTCGGAAGGGTATATCTACAACCTGTTCCGCGCTTACATGGGCAACACTCCGGTGGGATACATCAATTCCCTGCGGATCCGCGAGGCGTACAAGCTTCTGTTGGAAGGCATGAGCATCACCCGCACAGCCTCTGAGGTGGGATTCATCAACGTCAGTTATTTCATCAAGATTTTCAGGAACACCACGGGTCTGACTCCGCGGATCTGGCTGGACAGTCAGAAGCGGGAGTTCCCTCCGGACTGATCCGGCACCGCGCAAAACACAACCACAATACTTTCAAGCGAGGTATGACCATATGATTACGAAAACCGAAACTTCCCTTACCCTGACGTTCGGATATGAAACCCTGCGGATCGAAGCGTGGGGCCGGGGTCTGAGAGTCTGTGCCGTTCCGTTCGGGCAGATTCCCGAGGAACCGTGGGCACTGGATCCTGCCGAGCCGCAGAACGTCATCGTTGATACCGACAGCAATCCAGTCTATATCGAAAACAGTGGAATCCGCTGCACGGTACGCGGAAACCGTCTGGTATTCACGCAGGGCGACAAGCTCCTTCTGGAGGAACAGGCGAACATCGGACATCTGGGCAAAGCTCCGAGACAGTACCGCAGTATTCTCGGCTCCGATGCATTTGAAGCGACTGTGCGGTTCCATGCGTTCGACGGCGAAAAAATCCACGGCATGGGACAGTACCGCGATGCGAGATACGATCTGAAGGGATGCACACTGGAGCTGGCACACCGCAATTCGCAGATCTCCATCCCCTTCTTCCTCTCCAGCCGCGGATACGGTTTCCTCTGGAACAATCCCGCGTTCGGTACGGCAACCTTCGCCGCAAACCTCACGGAATGGAAGGCCGCATCCACGAAGAAAATCGACTACTGGGTCTGTGCGGCGGATACTCCTGCACAAATCATGGAAAAATACACCGAGGTTACCGGACGTCCCACCGAGCTGCCCGAATCCCTGATGGGTCTGTGGCAGTGCAAGCTCCGTTACCGCACGCAGGAAGAACTGCTGGAAGTGGCACGGGAATACCACCGCCGCGGCATCAAGCTGGACGTCATCGTCATCGACTTCTTCCACTGGAATTATCAGGGCGACTGGGACTTTGACCCGGAATACTGGCCCGATCCGCAGGCAATGGTGGACGAGCTGAAATCCTACGGCACGCGGCTGATGGTTTCCGTATGGCCGACCGTGGATGAAAGATGCAAAAACTTCCGCGAATACAACCGCAACGGCTATCTTGTGGCATCCGACCGCGGGTTCTCCTTCACTTTCAACTTCATGGGATGCGAGCACTTCCTCGACGCCACCAATCCCGGTGCGCAGAAGATGGCGGCGGGCATTCTCAAGAAGAACTACGGCAAGTACGGCATCGACATGTTCTGGCTGGACGTTGCGGAACCGGAATACTCCATCTACGACCGCGATATCTACCGCTACCACCTCGGTCCGTCCGTGCAGGTCGGAAATATTTACCCGAGAATGCTGTCTCAGGCAGTTTACGAAGGACTGAAGGAAGACGGCACGAAGGATATTCTGAACCTCGTCCGCTGTGCATGGGTCGGAAGTCCGAAATACGGTGCACTGGTCTGGTCGGGCGACATTGACTGCTCCTTCGATCAGATGAAGCGGCAGATTGCCAACGGTATCAACATGGGCACCGCCGGAATTCCCTACTGGATCTCCGATACGGGCGGATTCGAAGGCGGCAACATCAACGATCCGATGTTCCGTGAACTGATCGCGCGCTGGTATCAGTGGGCAGTCTTCACGCCCGTTCTCCGGATGCACGGCGACAGACAGCCCCATCCCGCACCGCTGGTTGAAGGCACGGATCACGGCGGCGGCTTCTGCTTTTCCGGTGCTCCGAACGAGCTGTGGTCCTATGGGGATGAAAACTACGCCATCTTCGTCAAGTACCTCGGCATCCGCGAGGGCTTGAAGGAATACATCAAGAAGACCGCAAAAGAATCCGAATTGACCGGCATCCCGATGATCCGCGGCATGTTCCTGGAATTCCCGGACGACAAGCAGGCATGGGAAGTGGAGGATCAGTACATGTTCGGCTCGGAATACCTCGTTGCTCCCGTGACGGAATACGGTGCGAGAGAACGCAGTGTCTACCTTCCCGCAGGCAGATGGGAAGCCATGGACGGCAGCGGAATCCTCGAAAGCAAGGGGGACACCGTTACCGCGGCAGCTCCGATTGACTATATGCCCGTTTACAAAAGATTATAAAACACAAAGACCGGACTTTCCTCTGCGGATTGCCCGGTCTTTTGGGTAGTATTCAGATTTTTACACCAAACGGCTTGCCTTCGGGAAGTGCCACCGGATTCACCGGCGCGTCATCTGCGGCATAACCGACGTAGTACGTGTAGCTCATCGACGGCAGGGTCACGGTCAGGATCAGGTTGCCGTTCACATCGATCATGACTTCTGTGCGCTTTTCGGGCAGATCATGCTCGTACAGTGCCATGTGAACGCCGCTGTCCTCAGCCGGGAATGCGTCTTCGAGCTTGTTTTCCATGTTTTCGGGATAAACCGGCGGGTATTTACCGAACTTCGGGATCTCAACCTCGTCAAAACTGCCGGATTTCGGTGCGGTGTGGGGACGTTCCAGCTTCGTAAGCCCTGTATAGAACGCGGGCAGAACGAGGGTTTTGGTGCGAGTTTCCTTTGTCTGGTTGCAGACCATGAGGTACAGCTTATCCGGCGTAGTGTTGTTTTCCTGTAAGATGACGTCGATGTCTGCGGCACAGTTCAGATCATCCGTGAGCTTCGGCGGGTAGACGTGCACGGTGTTGGAGTTGAGCAGTTTCCTGTGTTTCCGGATGACATCCGTCCAGTATTTCACGACCTGTCTGCACTGTTCGCTGTCGTACAGACGTTTTCCGCGTACGCACGGCCATACACCCGACGCAGCCGCTTCTGCCATTGCCCAGTCATATTCGGCAAGATTCTGCGTGAGCGGTTCGAACTTCGCCGCATCTCCGCCGCCGTGGTACTGCTCGACCGGGAGAAATCCCCATCCCATCGACGGAATTTTGCGGTAGGTACCCATGTAGTTGTAAATCCGGTTCAGAAGAAGCTGCTGAATCCGCGGCTGGCTGAATCCGATTTCCTCGTAGCCGATGCCGCATTTGTTGGTACCGGAGAGATAGAGCCAGTCGGGCGCGTTGATGTAGATGCCCAGATTCCGCATACGGGTGTAGATTTCCACCGTAGAGCGGAGCCACTGCATATACCGGCAGTCGGACAGACCCTTGTGCAGGTGCTCCGTCTGACCGGGCTGATTTCCGGTGCAGGTATAGAAATGGTACGGCCCGTCGATCTCGATGAAGTCCGATCCGGTTTTCTCAAGGAAATTCACGACACGGTTCCAGTAGCCCTCCGACCACTTCGTGCAGAGACAGCGGGAAATCTGATTGTGATCCCCGTTTGTGGCGCAGTCGTGGTTCATGGGACGGTAATCGCGGATGATGGCGAGGGTATAGCCGCCGATGGTCAGACCCTTGCTGTGGACGTAGTCGTAGTCGCTCTTCACGCGGGCGATGTATTCGGGATTCTCGCTTTCCAGACGCACGCCCGAGCCGAAGGACTGGATAATCATGTCGTATCCCACATCAGCCAGCATATCCGCGGTGTCCCGGAGAACCTTGCTGTCGTCGGAGATGAGATGCAGGAACAGCGGAGCTTCGCAGACCCACGGAGCCGCGCGTCGGTACAGGTTCTGCACTTCGTTCATGCGGTGATCGAAGCAGGTACTCTGACAGTACAGCCCGTAAATCTGCATGCCGCGGAAGGTTTCACCGGGTCTGAGATCGTAATCGGGACCCATGTCAAAGTGCGCAGATACGGCATTCCCGTCGCGGAAGATTGAAGTTCCGGTATTGAAGCCGGACATGTTGTCGCCGGTGTAGTCGGATTCGAGATAGTACCGCAGTGCACCATCGTCAGTCAGGCACAGCGCTTCACTTTCCGCGGTGTCAATGGTAACGGTGCCCTCTCCGTTGTTCGTCACGTACAGGGATTTGCGGATGGCGGGCATGTCGTCAAAGATTTCGTACACCACGCGGATTTCCAGCTCCCCGCGGCGGTAAATCAGGTCGGCAATCTTACCGGGTGCGGGATACGGGAACGGGTGCGTATTGTAGGATTTCGGAGTGTAGTCAAACTTCTTTTCGGTGAAGTTTCCCTCGCGGATAACGGCTTCGCACTGCCCTTCGACGGCGATTTTCGTGCCGTTTACGGAAATCTCACCTTCCCGGACAGGTGCGGCAATCGCTTCACTTCCGTCCCCGTCGGTGAGGGAGACGGTTCTGCCGGCAGTCAGATCAATCACGCGCCGGATATAGCGGTGTTCGAGAATCAGTCGGTCTCCCGTCAGATAAGCCGATGCGGGAGCACCTTCCGTTTGCAGTACCCAGAATGGTGTCATTGGTTCAGTCCTCCGTCAGTAGTCTGTGGTGTTATAATTTTACACCGGATCCGTGTGTTTTGCAAGCAGAATCGCAGATTTCCGCAAATTCAATGCCCCGTTATGCAAATAGCTTCCTGTCTTCAGTTCCACAACACACAGTATTTACCTGCACTGAATTATTCAAGACCCGCATATGCTTCGCTGATCTCGGTAATTTTCTGTTTTGCCATTTTTGCGTTCTGTGCTGCATAAGAAGCAAGCTCGTCTGTACCGCTTGCGCGCATGGACTTGTGATAGCCGGAAATGATGGATCCCCAGGTAATTTCATTCAGTACTCCGACGTCTATGGACTGGCTGTCAATGATGATATCGAGCATTTCAATGGTTGCTTCATCACGTGCCGCTTTGCCCTTAAGCATATCTTCGTAATAGGTTTCTCTCAGGGATTCGCTTGAATATGCGCCCAATGCTTCGCAGATCACACCGGTGGTTTCCAGATTTTTGTTGGATTTGGGAACCGCAATGGTCATGGTCTGATTGGACATCATAGCTCTGTACTGACTCTGATTTTCATCAAACTTCGGAGCGGGAACAACGCCCAATCCGATGTCAACGTCTCTCATTACGCTGATCTCTGCAATGCAGCCTTCAAAGAACAGCGCTTTCCCTGCCTTGAAAGAATCGGACGCCCAGCTCTGTTCGTTCCGATAAGCGGCAGAATTCTTGTCATTGATGAGTCGTGCAATCTTTTCCGCAGCAGCGATGGAGCCGTCCGTACCATGATTGAGGATATAGCTGCCATCTTCACCAATGATAACATGAGGCTGGTCAGCCGCAGTCAGAAAAGCATTCCAGGAACCGACGCCGGCAACAAACCCAATCACATCCTCTTCACTCATTTCTGCATTGCCGTCCATGTCACGGGCAGCTGCGGCAGACATGTTGTACATTGCATCCATGGTCCACTTACCGCCGCGCACCAGATCGTAGGGCGATTCCAGCTGGTTGGCGGCGATGATATCGTTATTGACATAGATAGAGTAGAGCCCTTCATTTGCGAACGTATTCATTTCATTAAAACCGACATAAAGCTTGTTGTGCTGAGTCAGTAAATTTCCGGCTTCGGTGTTCCACCATGAATGAGTAAAATCAATGGTATCGATATCATTCAGATTAATATAGCATCCGGTCAGGGCATCCACCAGCTGCCACTTGACACCGTAGGACATGATTGCGTACATATCATCACCAGCCATGGCAAGCTGCTTTGCATTGGCTGAAGTTTCAGTATTGTTCAGCTCGGCAGAGTTGGCGATGGTAATGTTGTACCGTTCCTCAATGGCTGTATTCCGTCTGAAAACAGCATCGTTGAGAGGTTCACCGTTTTCTTCTTCCGCATAAATACTGACACGCCATCCCCATAACGTCCCGGGATCCGTGGAAAGTATATTGAAGGTGTAACCATCGTAGCTGGCATCCGGCAGAAGATCGATTGCCGACGTTTCCGGCTCGGTTTCAACCGGAGTGGTATCCGCGGATGTCTCAGCACCCGTCGGGGTATTCAGAGTTTCATCTCCGCTGCTGCAGGACGTCATGGATGCTGATACCATCAATGCTGCAAGGATCATGGCAATCATCTGATTTTTCCGTTTCATAATTTTTCTCCTTTACTGATATTGGTTAAAATATACGATCTCAACTGAATTTTCTTTCAGTCTCTGAGATGATTTTACTGGATTTTCATGGAAAGATCAATTAAGAAATCTTCCATATTAGGGGTTCAAATCTTCCATCTTGACAAATCCATGGACTTGTGATATCCTGTATTCAATGAAGAAAGGAGCATATATCATGTTTGATTCCGGGAATTCCAAAAACAATCTGCATCAATCCGTTCAGAACCTTGCGGAGTATCTGTATAACCTCACGGGAATGCACGTGGGTATCCATGACATCGAAAGAATGTACACGGTAGCCGCCGGTGACGACTGTCAGAATATTTGCAGCTATTGCCGCACAAACTGTCCTTCATTTATGCAGAAATGCATCTGTTATGACAAAGAGCATCTTGAACTTGCATACCGTACCGGACAGAAAGTAGTGTACCGCTGTCATCTCGGCATGACGGAAGCGATTCTTCCGGTTACCTCCGGTGAACAGTTTCTGGGTGTAATG
>JAFTPW010000254.1:0-6645 GCA_017463075.1 Clostridia bacterium | reverse complement strand
GGAAAAAATCCGTGTGAGTGCCGATCCCGCGTTCCTGATCCGTCCGGCGGATGGTGACGTCGTCGACAAAACGATGGCGAAGCTGGGCGTCTGCGGCGGATTCTTCGCGGTATCCGTGCGTCCTCTCGGCAAACCGGACGAAGATGCGGCGGAAAACGCGATGCTCGTGAACGAAATCGCGGCGGCGTGCGTGGAAATGTCGAAAAAATTCGGACTGATGCCGCTGATTATCCCGATGCAGGAGACGCAGGACGAGAAAATCTGCCGCCAGCTGTGCGCGATGCTTGAAGAAAACGGGACGCGTGCCGTGATGTACCGTCCGACGAATGCGGGTGAGCTGATCGGGGTCCTGTCGCGCGCGCAGATGGTGCTGAGCATGCGTCTGCATCTGGTGATTTTCGCGTCGTCTGCGGGCGTCCCCGTGATCGGGCTTTCGTATGACCCGAAGGTGAACTCGATGCTTCAGCAGCTCGGACAGGAGCACTGCCTCGATCTCATGGAGCGCAAGTCACGGAAGGATTTTGCCGGAGCGGCTGAGGAAATCACCGCACATGCGGATTCTGTGATGGCGTCCCGATGCGAAACCGGGGAATTCCTCGCGAAAAGGCGGAAGAGATGCGGGAGCTTTGCAGAGAAGATTTCCGGCGTGTGCGGGAGATGATAAAGTAAAAGCTTTGCATGAGAAGGCATTTTTCAATGTTTCGACAGGTTTATGGCAGCAGGCAAAACGTTATTTCATGTCATTCAGAGGGCGAAAATTGCTTATAAATTTACGCCGTACTTTGTGCCCGAAGAATCCGTGTATGTCCTATAAAGATTGCGTGATGTCTGTGGTTGTTTAAATTATCAGGCTGAAGGTTACTCACGTGCGTTTATAATGAACAGTTTGCAGACATTATATTTGTGCAAATTTTATGTTGAAGTTGTTCGTGAGTAACCTGCACTTGAATCGTATAGAATACCACGGACATGATGCAATCGGAATAGGAAGTTCACAGATTCTTCGGGCACGATATTGGATTTTGATTGATTGGATAGCCCGCCCTCTGAATGACTGAGGGTGGCGTTGGATCTGCATACATCAGGTATCCTCCTGCTGTAACAATCCAAAACGAAAATCCAACCCCATAAACACAAAAAATCCCTCCGTGGTTTGCACCATAGAGGGATTCGTTTTTGTTTTACCGTTCTTCGCGGAAGTATGCGAGACCGAGGGATGCCGGGGGCTGGGATTCACGCTTGCGGCGGAGGCTGACTGCTACGAGAACCGCGATGGTTACCAGATACGGGATCATCTGATACAGGTTCGAGGTGCGGTCTACGTTGGTGATGCCGAGAAGCTTCGGAAGGAAGTTGTACAGCCAGTAGAGTGCGCCGAAGAGGTATGCACCCCAGATGGCATTCAAGGGACGCCATGTGGTGAAGATAACGAGCGCGACTGCGAGCCAGCCGAGTGCTTCCACCTGACCGGAGGTTGCCCAGATGCCGTTGTTGTAGTCCACGACGTAGTACAGACCGCCGATGCCGGAGATGCCCGCGCCGATGACGGTTGCAAGGTACTTGTACTTGGTGACGTTGATGCCTGCCGCGTCTGCGGTTGCGGGATTTTCACCGACCGCACGGAGATTCAGACCGACGCGGGTCTTGTTCAGGATGTAGTGCAGGATGATTGCCGCAATGATCGCCAGATACGCGAGGAAGCCGTAGGAGAAGAGCGCTTCACCGATGACGGGAATCTGCGACAGAACGGGGATTTTTGCGGTAAACGCGGCGTTGGTCACGGGAGCTGCGGTATAAACCTCACCGCGGAGCATGAGTGCGCCGAAGAAGTTGGCAACGCCCATACCGAAGGTGGTCAGTGCGAGACCGGTTACGTTCTGATTTGCACGGAGCGTGATCGTCAGGAAGCTGTAAATCAGACCGCCGAGAGCCGCCGCGAGGAATGCGGAGATCATTGCGAGGAGGATGCACACGATGGCGGAAGGATTTTCCACTGCATTTTCGTAGGTATAAGCGGAGGCAAAGCCCGCGAAGCTGCCGAGGTACATGATGCCCGGTACGCCGAGGTTCAGGTTGCCGGATTTTTCCGTCATGATTTCGCCCATGGAGCCGTACATGATGATCGTGCCGAACTGGATCGAACGGAGAAGCCATGCGATAATATTCGCTGTCATGCCGCCTTACCTCCTTCCTTGTCGTTCTTTTTGGATTTGAAGATCATTTTGTAGTTGATGAAGAATTCACTGCCGAGGATGCAGAAGAGAATGATGCCGGAGATGATGTCCGCGATGTATTCGTTCAGACCGTAGGTGGATGCGATCTGTCCCGCGCCCTTTTCGAGGAAGACGAGGAGGAACGAGATCAGCGCCATCGTGAAGGTGTTGAACTTTGCGAGCCATGCGACGATGATTGCCGTGAAGCCGTTGCCCGCTGCGGTGTTGGTCGCGATGGTGTGCTGGTTGCCGGCTACGGTGATGAAGCCGCAGAGACCGCTGATCGCACCGCTGATGATGAGGGTACGGATGGTGACCTTCTTGACGTCAAGACCCGCGTAGCGTGCGGTTTTTTCGGATTCGCCGACGACGGAGATTTCGTAGCCGTGCTTGGTGTATTTCAGGTAAATGTACATCAGCACCGTGAGAATCACGACGATGATGATATTCAGCGTGAAGTCATAGCCGAAGATGCGCGGGAACCAGCCTGCTTTCGTCGACATGTTGATCGTGCCGAGGGAGGACTGCTGACCGCGGAGGATGTTCGTCGCGTATGCCACAATCTGGATGGCGACGTAGTTCATCATGAGGGTGAAGAGGGTTTCGTTCGTGTTCCAGTTTGCTTTGAAGAACGCGGGGAAGAAGCTCCACAGCGCGCCGGCAAGGACGGAAGTGATGAGCATGACGGCGAAAAGAAGGGGAGTCGGGAGTTTCGCGCCGAGGTACATCATGCACAGAGCCGTTGCGAAGCCGCCCATGAGCACCTGACATTCTGCGCCGATGTTCCAGAAACGCATCTTGAACGCCGGAGCGAGCGCGATACCGATGCAGAGCAGGGAAACGAGGTCACGGAGCGTCCACATGAAGCGCATGGGGGTCATGAAGGTCGCGAGGAAGATTTCCCCGTAAACTGCGAAGGGATTGAGTCCCGTGACAAGGACAATGAACAGCGCGTCGATGACGAGAGCAGCCAGAACCGCGCCGGAGTAGATCATAACTTTCTTTTTCAGAGGAACCGCGTCACGTTTTGCGAGACGTACGAAGGGTTCCGCGTGGGTCTTGACGGTTTCCGCCTTATTCATGAGCCGCACCTCCGTTGGTTTTTGTCATCAGAAGACCGATGCTTTCCTTGGTTGCCGTTTTGCCGTCCACGATGCCGGTGACCTCACCTGCGCAGAGAACCATGATGCGGTCGCACAGGTCGATGAGAACGTCAAGGTCTTCGCCGACGTAGATGACGGCAACGCCTTTTTCCTTCTGTTCGTTCAGGAGGTGGTAGATCTGATAGGACGTACCGATGTCGAGACCGCGCACCGCGTATGCGGTCATGAGGACTGCGGGAGCTGCGGCGATTTCACGGCCGACGAGGACTTTCTGCACGTTGCCGCCGGAGAGACGACGTACGGGAGTATTGATGGAGGGAGTCACAACGGCGAGGTCGTCCTTGATGGTGTCCGCGAGTTCCTTGGGCGCCTTGCGTTCCACGAAGAAGGAATTTCCGTCCTCGTAGGATTTGAGCATCATGTTGTCGGTCATGCCCATGGAGGCAACCAGACCCATGCCGAGACGGTCTTCCGGGACGAAGGAGAGATGGATGCCCAGTTCCTTGATCTGACGGGGCGAGAGACCGATGAGCTTCTTTGCCGCGTCGTTGTCTTCGGGGTCGTAGTATTCGATATCCGCGCCCTCGGAGGCAATCTGAAGACCTGCGATGGCTTCGAGAAGCTCCTTCTGACCGCAGCCGGAAATGCCCGCAATGCCGAGGATTTCGCCGCTGTACAGATCGAACGAGACATTTTTGAGAACCGGGACATCCTCAGCGCCCATGACGGAGAGGTTTTTGACCTCGAGACGCTTGACGGAATTCTTCGGTTCGGGACGGTCGATGTTGAGGGTGACCTTCTTGCCGACCATCATTTCGGTGAGGGAGAGTTCGGTGGAGTCCTTGGTATCGACGGTGCCGATGTACTCACCCTTTCTGAGGATGGAGACGCGGTCGGAGACGTCGAGCACTTCGTGGAGCTTGTGGGTGATGATGACGACGGCTTTTCCGTCCTTCTTCATTTCCCGCATGACTCCGAAGAGCTTCTGGGTTTCCTGAGGTGTGAGAACAGCGGTGGGTTCATCGAGGATGAGGATATCCGCGCCGCGGTAGAGGACCTTGACGATTTCGAGCGTCTGTTTCTGGGAGACGGACATTTCGTAGACCTTCTGCTCGGGGGTGATATCGAAGCCGTAGCGGTCGCAGATTTCGCGTACCTTGGCGGAGACTGCCTTCATGTCGAGCTTGCTTTTGCCGGGCAGACCGAGGATGATGTTTTCCGCCGCGGTGAAGACGTCAACGAGCTTGAAGTGCTGGTGGATCATACCGATGCCGAGAGCGAACGCGTCGCCGGGGGAAGAAATGGTGACTTCCTTACCGCCCACGTAGACCTGACCGCCGTCGGGGTAATAGATGCCGGAGAGGATGTTCATCAGAGTGGTCTTGCCGCTGCCGTTTTCGCCCAGCAGGGAGAGAATCTCACCGTAGCGGATGGAGAGATTCACGTTTTTGTTTGCCACGACCTCGCCGAACGTCTTTGTGATATTCACAAGTTTGATAGCGTCCATGGATGATTTGATACTCCTTCAATAACATAAAAAGGGAACGGATGACTGGGATCTAGAGATTCGGAGGGACAGAGGGAATTGCCTTGAAAAATCCAAAACGAGGGAAAGCCATAATGTGATACATCCTTCCCTCCGTTTTCGGATTCACGCGTGATGCGCAACTTTATTACTTTTCAAGAATGCCGTCGATTCTGATGGAGAAGTAAGGTGCGCTTCTGAAGGTGGATTCGGAGAACGCGCCGTTCTGGATGCATTCAACGGTTTCACCCTGATATACAACGGTCATAGTGGACCAGTCGATGAAGGACATATCAACCTTGCAGGAAGTAACGTGACCTTCAGCGTCGGTTTCAACTGCGCAGGTGGTCTGTTCAGCGGAAACAGTGAACTTGGAGGTATCGAATACCTTGATGGAGCCGTCCTTGAGGCCAGCGATAACTTCTTCGACCTTTTCAGCGGTACCGGGAGCGCAGGATTCGCCGAGAGCGGTGATGGCAACGCCGTTTTCAGCGTAACCCTTTGCAGCGTCAGCGGGCTGAGCGGTGCCGTTCATAACGTTGGTGAAGAGTTCCTTGTAGAATTCAGACCAAACATTGGTGGGAGAAGTGAGAGCAGCGGTGGGAGCGGTTGCAAGCATATCGATGTTGTAGCCTACGCAGTAGCAGATCTTGCCGGATTCCTGAAGCTTCTGGGTAGCGGAGGGAGCACCGGTGGAGTCTGCGTGCTGACCGATGATAACGCAGCCGTTTGCGATGAGAGCTTCAGCGGCAGCAGCTTCCTTGTCGATATCGAACCAGGAGTTGGTGTAGTTGACTTCCATAACAACGTTGGGAACGATGGAACGGAGGCCGAGGAAGAATGCGGTGTAACCGGAAACAACTTCAGCGTAGTTGAAAGCGCCTACGTAACCGATCTTAACGTTGCCGTCAGCGTCGAAGGAATCGGGCTGAGCTTCCTGAGTGAGGGTACCGTCAGCGAGGAGCTGCTGGAGCTTCATACCTGCAACAACGCCGGAAACGTAACGGGATTCGAATACTTTGGTAAAGCCGTTCTTGAAGTTGTCAAGGCCGGAGATTGCAGCGAAGTCACCGGTCATGGCAACGAAGGTAACGGAGGGATGAGCCTCAGCAGCCTGAACCATGTAGGACTGATGGCCGTAGGAGTTGGAGATGATTACGGAGCAGCCCTGACCAACGAGGTCATTTGCGGAATCGAGACATGCGGAGTTTTCGGGAATGGTGTACTTCCAGATGATCTGGCTGTCGGCGATGCCCATTTCCTTTGCGGCACCGGCGATACCGTCCATGTGAGCCTTGGTGTAGCCTTCGGTTTCGTCACCGATGAGGATAACACCGATCTTGAGGTCTCCTGCAGAAGAACCGCAGGAAGTGAAGGAAGCAGCAACGGTAACGAGCATGCAGAGGGCCATTACCAGTGCGGCAATTTTCTTGAACATTTTCTGTTCCTCCTGAGTTTTTTGTGTTTATCTTGAACCCGTGGGTGGGTGAAGATCTGGGTTTGGCTTACAGCCGGTTTGTTTTTCCTAACGCGTGAGGGAGCTGAGGTAGAAAAGCTCCGCTTTTCGAATGATTTTATGCACTGCGCGTGCGGCGCGAGAACCCTCTATCGCCGGGCTCTCGATTCGGCGACCAGGAGTGCCTGGACCCAATGCCTCCGGCGGGCGAGGGATTTTACAACGTGCAGTTTTTTGGTAGAGCGACCTTCCTTTATCGCAAGGGACACTCGATTCCCTCGGTAAACTCAGCCTGCGGCGCGGTTGGGTTTACTCTGTTTCTGTTGACGGGACGTCGGTTCTAACCGT
>JAFTPW010000253.1:0-2746 GCA_017463075.1 Clostridia bacterium | reverse complement strand
GTCCGCATCGATGTAGCCGCAGAGAATGTCAGGGTAACGGGTGTTGTTCATATGTCCGTTGAGGTCAATATCGGCGTATTCCACGGTTCTTTCGCCCACCAGATGCATATCCACATCCTCGGGAATCCTGAACCGTGCGGGCAGATCCAGCTCCAGCATATCGTCGGTGCGGTAGGGCAGATCCAGCTCGGTAACCCGGTGCAGCTTCCGGTCATTGACGCCGACCATGGCCCATACGGACACCGCTTCCGCCACAATCAGACCGTCACGGAGAATCCGGTAGCACCGGTTGAACTGAACCCCTCTGGATTCACAGGCCCAGGACTGAACCTCCAGCCTGTCGTGACTGTACAGGGGGGCATAGGAGCTGAGCCGGATTCTGCTGAGAATGAAGGAATATCCCCTCTCAAACAGCTCGTTGTAGGAAAGACCGTCGTCCTCCATGGAGCTGTTCGCCGCGTCCTGCATATATCTCAGCAGATTGGACGCGGATACAATGTTGTTGAAATCCGTATCGTTGGCATTGACACGGTATTCGCCTGTCCATTTCATAATATGCTTCCTTATATCAAAGAAAGAGAAGAGAAAAGTCTCCTCTGGGGGTTCTTTCCTCTTCTCGTGATTTCATCGGAATGTCGTGAATTACAGAGTGTTTGCGGAGCCGAGAACGTTAGCGATCTTGTGAGCCACCATAGCCTTAACTTCTGCACGTGCAACGGTCAGGTAGGTTCTGGGGTCGAATACGTCGGGCTGGTTGTACATTACACGGCGGATACCTGCGGTCATTGCAAGACGGATGTCGGAGTCGATGTTGATCTTGCAAACTGCGAGGGTAGCAGCCTTACGGAGCTGTTCTTCGGGAATACCAACTGCATCGGGCAGCTTGCCGCCGATTTCGTTGATTTCCTTCACGTGAGCCTGGGAAACGGAGGAAGCACCGTGGAGAACGATCGGGAATCCGGGAATCTTTGTCATGATTTCTTCCAGAATGTCGAAACGGAGCGGCGGGGGAACCAGGATGCCTTCTTCGTTTCTGGTGCACTGTGCGGGAGTGAACTTATCAGCACCGTGGGAGGTACCGCTGGAGATTGCGAGGGAGTCAACGCCGGTACGAGCTACGAATTCTTCAACTTCTTCGGGCTTGGTGTAGGAGGAGTGTTCTGCAACAACGTCATCTTCAACGCCTGCGAGAACGCCGAGTTCGCCTTCAACAACGACGCCGCGTTCGTGAGCGTATTCAACTACCTTCTTGGTAACAGCGATGTTGTCTTCGAAGTTGTGGTGGGAACCGTCGATCATAACGGAAGTGAAGCCGCCGTCGATGCACGCCTTGCAGATTTCGAAGTCTGCGCCGTGGTCGAGGTGGAGAGCGAGGTCGATACCGGAATCAGCGATAGCAGCCTTGGCGAGAGCGAGAAGGTATTCCTGCTTTGCGTACTTTCTTGCGCCTGCGGAAACCTGAAGGATAACGGGTGACTTGAGTTCGCCCGCAGCTTCGGTGATCGCCTGGATGATTTCCATGTTATTGATGTTGAATGCACCGATAGCATACTTGCCTTCGTAAGCCTTCTTGAACATCTCTTTGGTATTAACGAGTGCCATAAGTCATATCTCCTGTATTTTTATAGTATTTTTCCAACTATAATATTGTAACCCATACGGCGGAAAAAATCAATAGGGTTGGGGGAATGTGAATGTAAATTTTTTATACCGTTTACGGTGCGGTATTGTGGTTTTTGCTTGAAATTCTTCCGGTATTTATTCTTTTTCCGCCAGATAGAGTCCCGCACGGCTTCGGATTGCTTCGGCAGCAGCGGCAGGATCCCCGGGACGGTTCAGCTCCTCACGGATGATGACAAGCAGATCGGAATCGGTCTGTGCGGCGGCAGTCATACCCGGCGAATCCAGCAGTCCGGTCAGCGCGGATCTGTAAGAGGCATCGAATGTGTACAGATTCCCGGGAGCACCGTCAATCGCACCGTTTCTGTATTTTTCATGCAGATCACGTCCGGTGATGCGGAATCCGGCATGGGCGAAGAAGATCTCTGTTCCTGCAAGGGCGGTCATGTAATCCAGATACGGCTGTTTCAGTGAGGTGAATTTCATGTCCGGCGAATCGGCAGCGGCGGATACCTCTTCTCCGGCGGAAACCAGCGTCCATTCGATGAAGTCCCACGCGGAATCGGGATGTTCGCCGCAGGCCGGAATGGTCAGCACCTCTCCGAAGGTAACGAGAACCCCGTTTTCACCGGCAGTGGGATACCCGAGCCATGCGAGATCATCCGCGGATGTCAGCCCGAATGTGTTCAGCGCGCTCAGGTATGTGTCCGGCGCATCCGCTCTGAAGTCCCTCAGCAGAATCCTGCCGGTATCGTATGGATTTTCGCCGTCCTCTGATTCATAAGAATCTCCCGACGCAGTTCCCGCAAGAATTTCCGATGCGCCGGGACCATTCTGCCGGGATTCCTGCGCCGTTTCCGGAAGGGTGTTCATCCATGCAATAAAGTCCCGGAAACCCTGACCGGTGAAAACATCCGCATCCGGGAACATCTCCGCCTGATACCGCAGGAAGAGGTTCTGCGCGCCGGACTTCGTCAGTTTTTCCGTGAAGGAAACGCCATCCGGGAGATTTGCGGCAAGCTCGAGAGCGCTCTCAAACGTCAGCGATGTCACACCGTTCATGCTTTCCGTCTTTCCGATCAGGGAGTCCAATGTAAAACGTGCTCCCAGTGCATCGGAAATTCTT
>JAFTPW010000027.1:0-3850 GCA_017463075.1 Clostridia bacterium | reverse complement strand
TGTGCCGCTGTGACCGCACTGACGCTGTCCGGAATGAATACCTCCCGCTTCTGCTTCGAGGGATTCGTCAGCACCGCAAAAAGCGAACGCCACGAGCGTCTGACCGAGCTCTCATCGGAAGTCCGCACGATGATTTTCTACGAAGCGCCCCACCGTCTCCGCACAACCCTCGCGGATTTCAAAAAATACTTCGGTGACCGTCCCGTTGCGCTCTGCCGGGAAATCACCAAGCTGAACGAGGAAGTTCTCAGAACCACCCTCGACGGTGCAATTAAAATTTACGAAGAAAAAGACCCGCGCGGCGAGTACGTCATCGTGATGGCAGGTGCCGAAAAAACGGATAAAACCGCCGACTTCCCGGAAGATCCCGCGGAGCACGTTGCCATGCTCATGGAATCCGGTATGGGTCGGATGGATGCCATCAAAGCCGCCGCAAAAGCCCGCGGTGTTTCCAAAAATGAAATTTACAGCGCAGTCGCCGTCAAGGACGAGGACTGATTCCATCAAACACAACAACCGAAAGGATTTACACAAATGAAAATCGGACTGACAAGCTACAGCATGAACAACTACATCTGCGACATGGGAATGCCCATCACGGAGGTTATGAAATTCGCGAAGGAAAAGGGTGCTGAGCACATCGAGCTGGTTCCCTTCGGCTTCACGCTTCACGATGATGCGACCGGCGAGTTCAACGAAGACCTGATCGCGGAAATCAAGGCGGTTTCCAAGGCGATTGACCTGCCCCTGTCCAACTACGCGGTGCTCGGCGACCTGCTGAAGACCGATCCCAACGCACGTGCGTTTGAAGTGGAAAGACTCAAGAGACACATCGACGTTGCGGCAAAGCTCGGACTCAGGACCATGCGCCACGACATTTCCTCCTTCCGCCGTCCGCTGGAATCCAACACGCCCACCGCGTTCGAGCGCGAATTCCCGATGGCGGTTGAAACCTGCCGTGAGCTCGCCGACTACGCCGCACAGTACGGAATCACCACGCTTGTGGAAAACCACGGCTTCTTCGTCAACGGCTCCGACCGTGTGATCCGCCTGATCGAGGAAGTCAACCGTGACAATTTCGGTCTGCTTCTGGACACCGGCAACTTCATCTGCGTGGATGAGGTCAGCGTGGTGGCTGTCTAGAAGTGCGAACCGTACGCGAAAATGGTTCACCTCAAGGACTTCTACATCAGACGCGCGGATCGCCTCACCGGCAACGGCGGTCTGTTCCGCTGTGACTCCGGCTGCTGGTTCTCCTCCAACTCCGGCGAATACATGCTCCGCGGCTCCATTCTGGCACAGGGCGACCTTGACGTATGGTCCACGCTCCGCATCATCCGCGACACCGGCTACGATGGATACGTTTCCGTGGAATTCGAAGGCATGGAAGACGGCAAGATCGGCTCCGAATCCGGTATGCAGGCGGCCCGCTACATCATCGAACACGCATAAATCATCTCAGGAGGAAGATCATGGCAAAACCCAATGTACTGTTCATCGTCTGCGACCAGCTCCGCTACGATTCCGTGGGTTACGCAGGCATCAATCCCGTAAAAACACCCAACATTGACACGCTGGCAGAGGAAGGTCTGTTCTTCAGAAACGCCTACACGCCCCTGCCCGTCTGCGCACCGTCCCGTCAGGCAATGCTCACCGGCGTTCAGCCCGACTCCATCGGCGCGCTGTTCAACTACAATTTCATCAAAACAAACGGCGCCGATCCGAAGGTACCCACATGGGTCTCCGAGCTCCGTGACAACGGCTACAAATGCGCCTTCACCGGTCACTGGGATGCGTCTCCGTACGGCGGTCCCGAGGCATTCGGCTACACGCAGATTTTCGACATGGCGGCGTACAACCGGGAGATTTCCGAAACCTACGGTGCTCTGAAATACGAAGGCGGCTGGTTCGGATGCTCCAATCCCGTGAAGTTTGAAGACACAAAAACGTACCGCATCTGCGACTCCGCTGCGAAGTATATCCGTGAAAACGCGGGAGAACCGTGGCATGTGTGGCTTGACTTGACCGACCCGCATCTTCCCTGCCGTCCTTCCGCACCGTACGACACCATGTACGACGCCGATGACATGCAGCCGTGGCCCGGATTCGGCGATACCTTTGAGGGCAAGCCGTACATTCAGAAAAAGCAGATCGAAAACTGGCATCTCGAAGGCTTTGAATGGAAGGATTTCGCTCCGACCAAGGCGCGGTATTTCGGTATGATTACGCAGACCGACGCCGCCATCGGACGGGTTCTCGACACACTCCGCGAAACCGGCGAATACGACAACACACTCATCATCCTGCTCTCCGACCACGGCGACACCAGCGGCGACCACGGCATGATGGACAAGCACTACATCCTCTATGACAGCGTGGTGCATGTTCCGTTCATTGTGCGGCATCCGTCCCTCGGTCACGCGGTTGTGGACAAATTCGCGTGCAGTTCCCTCGATGTTGCTCCGACAGTGGAAAAAATCGTCGGAATGACTGCCGGAAGCACCCGTCACGGACACGCGGTCACCGACTACACCGACGGCACGGAAACACCGGACTACGCGGTATTCACCTCCAACGGTCAGCAGTTCGGGCTCTTCACCCAGCGCGGTATCCGGACGGAAAAGTACAAGTACATCTGGAATCTGACGGATGTGGATGAATTCTATGTCCTTGACGAAGATCCGGGCGAGCTCGTCAATCAGGCGAAAAATCCCGAATACAAGGCTGTGATGAAAGAACTCGGCGAAAAGCTCGTTGCGGAGCTGAAGCGGCGCGGCGACCCGTTTGCATCCTCGTGGGTAACATGGAAGTGCGGTCTCGGTGAATGATTTTCGCCTCCGCTCCGTATGGATGTTCCCCGCAGAATCCTCCGACAGAACGGAAATTCTATCGATTTTTTGAACAAATAGAAGCATGGAATATGCAAATCCGCCACTCGGAATGGTGAAATTTCATATATTCCTGTGTATTCTGCATAGCAAAAACGTCTTGTAAAAAAGGCGTTTTTCTGTTATAATGTAATAATGAAAAAGATGGCTGTACCGGCTAAGAAAGGATGCATAACCATGATTTTATTTCAGAACGGACTTGTTTATTCCACCGCTCAGCGGATTTTTATCAAAGCCGATGTACTTGTTGACAACGGCAGAATCCTTGACTGCGACTACCGCGGAGACATTACCGAAACGATGACCGTCATCGACTGCGGCGGAAAGTACATCATGCCCGGTCTTGTGGATGTCCATACCCACGGACGTGCCGGTTTTGACTTCAACCGCGCCGACAGCGAAGACTGCCGTAAGATGCGCAGATCCTATGCCGAAGCGGGCACCACCACCCTGATGGCAACCCTTGCATCCGACACCTTTGATTCCCTGAACGCCTCCATTGACGCGATCAATCAGAACCGTGAACCCGAATGCGGCATGGCAACCATCGCAGGCGTGCATCTCGAGGGACGGTATCTCAATCCCAAGCGCCGCGGTGCCCATGCAGAAGAGCTCCTGTTCCCGCTGGATGCCGATGAGCTGAAGGTGCTGCTTATGCGCATGCTTCCCCTTCCGGCTCATGTTTCCGCGGCTGTTGAGCTGGAAGGCGGTCAGAAATTCGTGAAAACCGCGAAGGAACTCGGTGCTACCGTCGGTATGGTACACAGCGATGCGACCTACGATGAAGCGATGTCCGCGGTACAGTGGGGCGTAACCTCCTTCACCCACACCTTCAACGCAATGCGTCCCATCCATCACAGAGAACCCGGCAACATGGTGGCTTCCCTGATGTGTGACGGCGCGTATTCCGAGCTGATCTGCGACGGCGAGCACGTACACCCCGCGATGATAAAAATGGCGTC
>JAFTPW010000252.1:0-4673 GCA_017463075.1 Clostridia bacterium | reverse complement strand
CAGAGCATCCTTTGCACGGCTCACCGCGGACGGCGCAATGTCAACACCGTGGTAGACGCACCCGAGCCGCGACAGAATCACGCCGGATGAGCCTTCGCCGCATGCATATTCGATCACGCGTCTGCCGGCCAGAGTGTTTTCCGCGACCCAGTTTGCCAGCGTTTCGTTCAGCAGCTCGTCGTCCGGTGTGTGTCCCTAGATGCCGCCGCCCGCTTCCATCACCTTCCGGTACCGCTCTTCATATGCCAGATAATAGGGTCTGCCGCTCATGCTTCGTTCCTCCTGTGTAAAGAATGTCCCATTATACCATAATTCCGCGGATTTGTAAAGATAAAATTGGGCATTCTGTGCATTTTTGCCCGCATCCGTTGATTTTTCCGCGGCGCTGTGCTATAATATCCCCGTATGAAATAACGGAGGCAAATCCATGGCTCAGAAGAACAAAATCACCTTTACCGTCCGCGTTGACGAGGATATCTATAAGAAAATGCTCGCTGTTGCCGAGTTCGACAAGCGCGACGTGAATAACCATATCCTGCACCTGCTCCGCACCAATATCGCCTATCACGAACGCATCCACGGCAAGATTGACGCAAGCAAAATTGTAATCAAGCAGGAAAACGAACCCAACGCGTAATCCATAACCAACCTCATCAGCAAAACTACATCCCTATAAAATACTGCAAAAGGAGGTAAATATTCCATCATGGCAGAAAAGAGCAAGTTCTGGAGTGAGTTCAAGACTTTCATCGCCCGCGGCAACGTTGTCGATATGGCAGTCGGTGTTGTTGTCGGTTCCGCGTTCACTGCGATCGTCAACAAGCTGGTACAGGGCATCATCAATCCCTGCATCGGCAAGCTGTTCGGGGACATCAACCTCTCCGATATGAAGGTCGTTCTGACGGAAGCAACCGAGGAAGCACCCGAAGTGGCAATCCTGTACGGCGATTTCATTCAGGCAATCATCAACTTCCTTCTCGTTGCGTTCACTGTGTTTGTTATGGTTCGCGCCATCAACAGAGTGAAGGACGGTCTCAGAAAGAAGGAAGACGAAGAAAAGAAGGCAGCGGAAGCCAAAGCAGCGGAAGAAGCAAAAGCAGCAGAAGCGGCAAAGGCAGCAGAACCCAGCGAAGAAATCCTTCTCCTCAGAGAAATCCGCGACTCCCTCAAGAAATAATGTACAAAAAAACAGACTCAGATGCAGCAATTTGCACGAGAGTCTGTTTTTGCTTTGTCTGTCAGCCGAAAATGCCGCGCTCCATTGCTTCACGGAGAGCCACGGGATTACCCGCCGCGATGGGACAGGGCGCTTCAAACGTGATCGGGGATCCGTCAAACTGTGTAATCACACCGCCGGCTTCTTCGATCAGGAGGGAGCCCGCCGCGATATCCCACGGGGACAGCCGGCATTCGAAGAAAATGTCAACCGAGCCAGACGCAACTGCCGCAAGATCGAGTGCCGCAGAACCGGAACGGCGGATGTCACGCGTCGCCTGGAACAATGCCCACGACGTTTCAAAGGTCTTTCTGCCGAGCTCTTCACGGTAGTAGGGCGACGTGCCGTATGCGGTCAGGCTGTCAGCGAGATGCCGGTCGGATACATGCATCGGAACCGCACGTCCGCCGATTTCCATAAAAGCACCGCATCCGCGTTCTGCACGGTAGAGAATGTCCATGTAGGGATTGTAAACCGCGCCGTATGCCATCTTTCCGTGATCGCAGATGCCCACGGAGATACAGCTCGTGCGGTAGTTGTGGATGAAATTGGTCGTGCCGTCGATGGGGTCAACGATCAGCGCGAGACTGGAGTTGAGCAGCTCCATGTGGTTGTCGTCCGATTCTTCACCGATGATGACCGCATCCGGGAGGTGCTTTTTCAGTTCAGCGAAGAGAAATTCCTCTACCGCAACGTCGTAAGCCGTCACGAAATTCGCGTCACCGGATTTTTCCGTGATTGCCGTATCAATGTCGTGCGCCGAGAGCATGATCTTCGACGCTTCACGCATGATCTGAGGGATAAATTCGTACATCATTCCGTCCTCGTTTCTCTGGATGGCTGTATTATACCACAATCCGGACGAAAAGGGAAGTGTTATTTCAGCGAATGCATCTCCGACTGCGTGTATTTTTCCACAACGAACTCCGTGTATTCCTCGTTTTTATAGCCGTAGTGCGTGATCGCGTTGATTTCCGCCGGCGATGCGTGCCTTTTCTGCCAAATGCCGTAGGTTTTAATCATGATGACGCCGCTTGCCGCACAGACATCCGAGTTTGACGGGGAATACAGCTCAAAGGACAGCCGCCGGGTCAGCACAACCCGCTCGAATTCCCACAGAATCTCCGGGGAGCCGGGATAAATGTCCGCGAACGTCTCCAGCGCGAAAAAGTCGTCGAACTCAAAATCGTCGGAGGTGTGGTAATTCTCCAGCCAGCGCTGACAGTATTCCTGCGGCAGGAGGTTTGAGGTGCCGTTGTAGTATCCCGAGCAGTCGACTGATATCGCCGGGACGCTCACGGTAATCACACCCTTGCTCTCGAACGTGCCGTCAGTGGTGTAGAGCGATTCTTCAATGATGTAGTCCTCGCCGCTGAAGTGTCCGGGAACGGTGTCGCGGTTGGCTTCGTAGTAGAATTTGGACGGTGCAACGTCCAGATGCCCGCGGATCAGACCTGTGTACACGATGCTGAACGGATAGTGCGGGAGAAAATCGTGCGTGTAGCCGCGTGCGTAGTCTTCACCGTAAACGCGGACGCTGTATTTTTCGTCACCGTCGGATGGTGTAAATCCGTCCTCGGGGATGATCCGCGGCACAACAGCCCACTCCGGCGACTCATCACCCACCTGCGCGTAGGGAAGCATCGCGTTGCCGGGAACCATGGGCAGTTCCAGCTGAAAATAGAAATCCTTCGAGTTGCTCAGCCGCTCGTGGTTGATCGTCACCACATCCGATCCGGCGAACGGCTTGTAATTCTTCTGCCACACCAGAACCGTGCCGATGCCGTCCGTTTTCGGCTGGAGCGTCGTGCGTCCGTATGCCTGCGGGTAGGCGTATTCCTTGACGTGCTCCGTCATGGTGACGAAAAATGCGCCGAAATACGCGATGAAGAATCCCGCAATCAGCAGAAGACACCCTTTGAACACATCAAATACTGTGATTTTTCCTTCCATAGCTCTCTCCTTTTGACGATTGTTTGATTCTATTGTAATACACAAAACAACATTTGTCAATATGAAAGAAATACAAAAGAAGAAAAATCGCGACATGCATAAAACAACAAAACGCCATTTGTACAAAATCGACAAAAGGCGTTTGCGTATTCAGTTGGGATAGAACCGGATTCCGCCGACATCGGTGACGGGACCGGATGCAAGAGAGCGGATGACATACCCGCAGGATCGTGCAAAATCTTCGAGCGCATTCCGGCAGGGCAGGGACGACACATCGCCGCAGACGGAAATCACGCCGTCGTGAAAGCCGCATGCACCGCCGAAAAATCCGCAGGCATATCCGGGCAGTTCCACGCCTCCCGGTGTCAGTAGAAGGGATGGGATTCCGGTTTTCTCCAGCGTCCGGGCGATTCCGGCGTCAAAGGTCAGCACAGCGGCGTCCGTGACAAGACAGCTGCATCCGGCGTATCCCTGACGGACGGGAACAATCTTCAGTCCCGCACGTCCGGCGGCATCGAGAAGCTCGGGAGCAGCGGCGTCCGGGTGGCAGATGAGAAAATCGCGTCCGACAGCGGCGTTCATCCCGCAATCCGAGGGATAGACCGATCCGCGCGGAGCATCGGACAGCGTCAGCCGGAAGCCGCCGAGGGATGCGATTTCGTCCATAACATCCGGATGCGCCGTGTAATACTGCCGCGGAACGATCAGTTTATCCCCGATGACGGCGAAAATGCTGTCGGGATGGCACTGAATCGGCGTGTCCAGCGTGGAGTCCGGCGGCAGTTTAACCACACGATACCGCTGAGCGAGCGTCACTTCCGCTTCCTTCGGGATGAGGGACGAGCAGACGCAGAATTCCGTCACGGCTTGAGCGTACCGTCGGTTTCCACGATATCGGCACCGCAGGTGTTCTTCGCGTAGTCCAGCTCATCCGTGCCGCGGAGGATCCACACACCGACCTCGAGCCCGTTTCTGTGGATCAGCTCGCACAGCTCAGGACAGCACCGGCGGATGGATTCGTGCACCCACTTCGTCGAGTTGTTGTCCATCGGAACCCACACGGTGCACCGGTGATTCTTCACGTGGGAGAGCAGGGGAGCGAAGTCGTTTTCGTCGATGCGTCCGTCGTAGTGGAATTCGGCTTCGGGGAATCTCTCCGAAACTTCGTCAAAGGACGCGGCGTTGGCGCAGGTGAATCCGACGAGATTGCCCATATCCGCCTTCTCGATGAGGGAATACAGGATTTCCTTCTGTTCAGCCGTGAAGCGTTCGTAGCAGTTGTCGATTTTCAGCGGGATTTTCTTCTCCTTTGCGAATGCGAGCACGTCGGAGAACAGGGGAATCTTCGTTCCGCGGAATTCTTTGCCTTTCCAGAGCCCGTAGTCGTATGCATCGGCTTCGGCGTAGGTCAGTGCGGTGATTTTTGTGTCGGGCGCGGGAGTGTTGTCGGGTGTCCGTCCCGTGCGCTTGACCGAGCCGTCGTGCAGAACCACGCACCGGTTGT
>JAFTPW010000026.1:0-3130 GCA_017463075.1 Clostridia bacterium | reverse complement strand
CTACTATGTCAATCCCGTGAAAGCAAAGCTCGCTGCGGATGTCTCGGTAGCGGAATCGAGGCTGATTACGCCCGAAAAACGGAAGCAGTGCAGTGTCTACGTCGGCATCCCGTTCTGCCCGTCCCGGTGCGCGTACTGCTCGTTCGTGTCCTACACATCCCCGGGACTTCTCAAGCTCATTCCCGAATACCTCACCGCGCTTGCCGCGAATATCGACGAGATCTTCGGCGTGATCCGGATGACCGGCATGGATGTCGCATCGGTCTACATCGGCGGCGGAACTCCCACGATTCTGACAGCCGATCAGCTCGATTTCCTGCTCGGGAAAATCACGTCCCATGTCACCTCTCTTGAGGAATTCACGCTCGAAGCCGGACGACCGGACACCATCACCGCCGATAAGCTCCGCGTGGCAAAATCCTACGGCGTTGACCGGATCAGCTGCAACACGCAGACGCTCAACGACGAGGTTCTTGCAAAAATCGGACGTGCGCATACGGCTCAGATGTTTTTTGAAGCCTATGAAGTCGCAAAAGCCAGCGGCATCCCGCACATCAACGTGGATCTGATCGCCGGACTGCCGTATGATACCACGGAATCCTTCGTGAATACCATCGATAAGGTCATCGCGCTCGATCCCGAAAACATCACCGTTCATACCTTCAGCGTCAAGCGTTCGTCGGAATTCAAAACCGAAGGACGGTTCGACCGAAGCTCCGTCATTGCATCCGAAAGCGTGGACTATTCCCAGAAAGCCCTCGGTGACGCCGGATACCTTCCTTATTATATGTACCGGCAGAAGAATACCGTGGGAAATCTGGAAAACGTCGGTTACGCCAAGCCGGGGCATGAGGGGCTGTACAATATCTACATGATGGAAGAAATCCACTCCATCTTCGCGGCAGGTGCGTCCTCCGTCACCAAGCTGGTGTCCCTGCCGGATGAGGACGGAAATGTGCGCATCGAGCGTCTGTTCCAGCCGAAATATCCCTACGAATATCTCGGACGCGGCGACGGCAAGCACAAACCGGACGACTTGAGAAAAGCCGCGGAGGAATTTTTCGCAATTTAACCCTCAGCAACTGCACAGGTACTGCCCATGAAACAACTTAATATACAGATTACGAACAAAAACGATGCACAGAAGCTTGTAGACACCTGTGAAAACCGATTCCGAACCAATCTCGAAGCCGCGATCGACCATGTTTTCGACGACGGCGGCACGAAAATCGTCGCACTGTCCGGTCCAACCTGTTCCGGGAAGACCACGACGGCGAACACCCTGACACGGCGCATCCGCGAGGAAGGACTGCATGCGGTGGTTCTCTCCATCGACGACTTTTTCCTCAACCGCGCGGACCGGAACAACGTGGAAGGCGAGGTTCCCGACTACGACAGCGTGAATGCGATCGATCTGAATTATCTCGAAACCTTTGCAGACCGGCTCATGGAAGGAAAGCCCATTCTGGTGCCGAAATACGATTTCACGGCGACATCACGCGTCGGATACACCGAATACCGCCCCGATCCGCGGGATATCTACATTTTCGAGGGAATTCAGGCGGTCTATCCCGAAATCACCCGGCTGTTCCGGCACGAATTCCGCAGCATTTTCATCTCCGTTGAGGAGAGCGTGGCGTACGGGAACAGTGTCCTCCGGCGTGAGGATATCCGTCTCATGCGCAGAATCGTGCGGGACTACAAATTCCGGGGAGCCACGGCGGAATTCTCGCTCCATCTGTGGCAGGGCGTGCGTCGGAATGAGGAGGCAAACATCTTCCCGAACGCGCAGAACTGCGATATCTACATCAACTCGCTCCTCGATTACGAGCCTTTTGTCATCGCAAAGCATCTGATCCCGCTCCTCGACACCGTTCCTGTCTCCAGTATCTACCGGGATGAAGCGGATGAACTGCGGGAAAAAATCCGACCCTACGAAAACAATCTCTTCGACGACGACATGATTCCGGCGGATTCCGTGTTCCGTGAATTCATCGGATAATAGCCGAAGGAGGCTTCTTTGCAGAAACGCCGCGAAACAGGACGTGCAAAATCCGCCTTTGTCTCCGGTGTTCTCATTCTTACCGTGTCGAATCTCCTGACCAAGCTCGCGGGACTTCTCTTCAAAATCCCGATGAACTACATCGTCGGCGACACGGGAATGGGGTACTATAACTCCGCATATTCGATTTACACCTTTTTCTATATGCTCGCCACGTCCGGTCTGCCGGTTGCGCTGTCCGTGATGGTGTCGGAAAACCGCTCATCCGGGAACGTCACCGGAGCGAAAACGGTCTACCGCGCGGCAATGACGCTGTTCGCAATCGGCGGCCTTCTCACGGCTGGGATTATGATCTTCGCGTCGGATGATCTCGCCGGCATGATCCGTTCGGACAAATCCGCACTGTCGGTGATGATTGCCGCACCTACGATGTTTTTCATCTCCGTGGCAAGTGCGGTGCGCGGGTATTTCCAGGGATGCGGCAACATGCTCCCGACGGCGGTGTCCCAGCTCATCGAAGCAATCGGCAAGCTCGTCATCGGAATTGCCGCCGCCATGTACGCCATCCGCATGGGGTATTCCGTCCATGTGATTGCGGCATACGCAGTGTCCGGGCTGACTCTCGGTTCTCTCGCCGGGATGATTTATCTGCTGACTGCGAAATTCATCCGCCGTGACCGGGATCTGATGCCGGACGACTTGCAGCTGCGCAGTGAAAAACAGCCGCTCGGTGACATTCTGCGCAGATTTCTGAAAATTTCACTGCCTGTGACGATCAGCGCGTCCGTGATGAGCCTGACCAATATGATCGACACGGCGATGATCCAGCGGGTTCTGCGGCTCTCCGGCATGACGGAAGAAGCTGCCGCGACGCTCTACGGAAACTACACATCCCTCGCCGTGCCCATGTTCAACCTGCCGCCGGTGCTGGTGTATCCCATCGCGTATTCGCTCCTTCCCGCAGCTGCCGCGTCGTTTGCATCCGGCAGAACGGAAGAAGCGCGGGAGAGAATCGAAACCTCGCTCCGCTATGCCGTCATCATCGGACTGCCGTGCGCACTGGGACTGACCGTTCTCGCCGATCCGATTCTGTGCCTGCTGTACAAGGCGGAATCCGCACATCTGGCG
>JAFTPW010000025.1:0-2632 GCA_017463075.1 Clostridia bacterium | reverse complement strand
TCGTGCTGTGACCCTTGAAGTAGATGCGATCTCCGTCAGAAACCATGGAATTGATCCAGTACGATTCAATGCAGGAATCGTGTCGGCAAAGCGGGTCATTGCAAAGTCCCTGCAAATATCCGGTTTTACGGTTGAGAAGGCATATTTTCATGCCGCAGTCGATGTAAATCCCGCCGTCACATTCCACTGCTGTCTGCGTGCCGTAAACGGTTGTGCCGAAATTCGTCTTCCTGTTTTCGCTGAGAATCGCCGCCGCGGCTTTGCTGTGTTCTTCGCGCAGTTTGGCCGCTTCTTCTTCGAGAGTATCGGTGGTTTCATGTTCGGTTTCGGATTCACTGTCAGACGGAGAATAGTAATTCGCTTGGATTTCGCTGTATGTCGGCGGCTTTTCTCCCGATGTGCAGGACGAAAGCAGCAGAATTGCCGCGAGCATTGACAGAAGTATCTTTTTCATGTGCGTTCCCCCGGATTCAGTCGGTTTCTTCGTATGGGAATACCTGATTGTCGATGAAATGTCCTTCCGATGTAATGCGGACAGTCTCGCCGGTTTCCACGTCAATCACTGCTGTACCGGAGGACAGACCTTTCCGGCTTCCCTCGGAATACGGACCGCGGAAATGCAGGAACAAGAGCCCGTCGTAAATCACATACGAATCGCTGAGGTAGAAATCGCTGTCCGTCATGGTCTCACAGAACGGTGCGATACTTCCCTTCTTCCCGGCTTTGTCAAGACTGATCCGATAGATTTTGTTGCCGTTATTCACGGTAATCATCTTCGACACCAGTTTTTTGCCCATCCCGTCCTTCGTTTCCATCCAGATATCCCACTCGAATGCGTCAATTGGATCATAAAGCGAGTAATACAGCGTACCGCCGTCGATGCAGAACCACGTCACATCCTCGTAAATCAGCTCCGCTTCTCCGCCGGACAGATCCTTGCGGTAGAGATCTCCCATCTTGTCTCCCGTTTGCGTGAGGAACCAGGCAACGCCGCCGCAGATTTCGTAGGTTTGGATTTTATAGTTTCCCGTGATCTTTTTCGCATTCCGGAGGTTGTAGTCGCATTTATAGAGCTGTTCCGCATATTTGTAATAAATCTCACCGTTGTAAGGAGTCGGAGTAAGGAACTGGGTATCGCCGGATCGCTCGCCGAGGTAATCCGTCTTTCCGGTTTCAAGATCGTACCGGTATAAGGCAAGCACGGATTCCACTTTTCCGGTGTCGTCCTGCCCGGTTTCGATCCGCTCTGTGAAATAGATGAAGCGTCCCATCCGCGTGATGAGCTGTCCGCCGGTCTCATATGTCCCGATGATCTCGAACTTGCCGGATGAGAGGCTGTATTCCACGAAATTGGATTCCCGGATTTTGCCCATGGCGATCATGTAAACCCTGTCCTCCAGCGCGATCAGATTTGTCTTTCCCTTGGTCGCATATGCCAGACAGGTGATATCATCGTGACTGCACAGCGGATCGTAGCAGAACGGATCATGCAGAACGGACGGCATGCCGTCTTCTTTGGTGTAAACGGTGTGCCACAGCGGATTTGCATCACTGACCGCGCTCCCGGCGTAGACATAGAGCATACTTTCGGCTGGGTACACCATCTCCCGCTGAAGCCCGGGCGAAAGATAATCGTCCGCATAACGGGGATCGCAGTAGATTTCGTCGATTGTGTATTCCTTCAGCGTGAGCTTCTCCTGCGGTACGGGTGCGGTATTCCCCTGCGGTTCGCTGTCGCATCCGGTGAGAAGCAGACCGATGCACAGGAGAAATGCGTACAGAATGGTGTGTATTTTCATGATTTGCTCCTTTTACGTCCCCGAAGCGTCGCCGAATACATGCAGATAGTAGTCCTCCAGCGTCGGGGCAGCGGTTCTTGCACGTTCGGCAGGCATCGCATCCGCCAGCACCCGCAGGAGCACCTCACCGGTCTGCTCGTCTCTTGCAATATTCGTCACGCGGAACCTGTCCTGCATCGCCTGCACCTCCGATTCTGCGCACGGCACAAGCCACACACCGCCGTCAATCTTCTTCACCAGCTCATGCGGCGGTGCCGAGTCCACAATCACGCCTTTTTTGAGCATGATGATGTCCTTTGCGATGAACTCAATGTCCGGCACAACGTGGGTGGCGATCAGAACGATCTTGTTGAACGCGATTTTCGAAATGTAGTTGCGGATGGCGATGCGCTGTTTCGGGTCAAGTCCGGCGGTGGGTTCGTCGAGGATAAGGATTTCTGGATCGCCGAGCACCGCCTGTGCAAGCGTCAGACGCTGTTTCATATCGCCCGACAGTGCGCCGATTCTGCGCTTCGGAACGTCGTCCAGCTCCACGGCGGCGAGGATTTCTGGGATCTGCCGCTGGGATTCGGCTTTGGAGATGCCCTTGAGCGCCGCCATGTACCACAGAAAACGCTCGACTGTGAAGTTCGGGTACAGCCCCGGATACTGCGGCATGAAGCCCAGCTTTTCCCGGAAGCGCACGCCCAGGTCGAGGACGTTTTCGCCGTCGTAGGTAATTTCGCCGGAGTCGGCTTTGAGGTTGTCGGTGAGGATGTTCATCAGCGTGGATTTGCCCGAGCCGTTGGGGCCGAGCAGTGCGTAGATGCCAGCGTCGAGGGTGGCGGTGAAGT
>JAFTPW010000251.1:0-3760 GCA_017463075.1 Clostridia bacterium | reverse complement strand
GATGTGCTCCGTACCGATGGAAAGACGGATGGTGTTGGGCTTGATCCCCTGATCGGCAAGCTCTGCTTCGGAAAGCTGGCTGTGTGTGGTGGTCGCCGGGTGGATCACAAGGCTCTTGACGTCTGCCACGTTGGCAAGAAGTGAGAAGATTTTCAGGCTGTCAATGAATATATGCGCCTCTGCCTGACCGCCCTTGATTTCAAACGTGAAGATCGACGCGCCGCCGTTCGGGAAATACTTTTCATAGAGCGCATGGTCGGGATGATCGGGCAGGGAAGGATGGTTGACTTTTTCCACCTGCGGATGCTTTGCGAGATAGTCCACGACCTTCTTTGTGTTCTCGGCATGACGTTCCAGACGAAGCGACAGGGTTTCCGTTCCCTGAAGAAGGAGGAATGCCGCGAAGGGGGAGATGGTCGCGCCCGTATCACGGAGCAGAACCGCGCGGATGTAGGTCACAAACGCCGCCGCACCGACTGCCTTTACAAAGGATACGCCGTGGTAGGAAGGATTGGGTTCGGCGATGGCGGGATACTTCCCCGATGCCGTCCAGTCAAACCTGCCCGAATCCACGATCACGCCGCCGAGGGTTGTTCCGTGGCCGCCGATGAACTTGGTTGCCGAATGCACCACGATGTCTGCGCCGTGCTCGATGGGACGGATGAGATAGGGAGTGCCGAAGGTGTTGTCCACCACGAGGGGCAGACCGTGCTTATGTGCAAGCTCCGCGAGAGCGTCAATGTCGGGAATATCGCTGTTCGGGTTGCCGAGGGTTTCGATGTAGATTGCGCGGGTATTGTCCCGGATCGCCGCTTCGACCTCCGCGAGATCGTGGATGTTCACAAAGCTTGCGGTGATGCCGAATCCCGGAAGCGTATGGGCAAGCAGATTGTAGCTTCCGCCGTAGATGGTCTTCTGTGCCACAAAGTGACCGCCGTTCTGACCGAGTGCCTGCAAAACGTAGCTGATTGCCGCCGCACCCGATGCGAGAGCCAGTGCCGCAACACCGCCTTCCAGAGCCGCGATGCGCTTTTCGAAAACGTCCTGCGTGGAGTTTGTCAGTCTGCCGTAGATGTTTCCCGCATCTGCAAGACCGAAACGTGCTGCCGCGTGTGCGGAGTTGTGGAATACATAGGATGTGGTTGCGTAAATCGGTACGGCGCGGGCATCGGTTGCGGGATCGGCTTCTTCCTGACCTACATGGAGTTGAAGGGTTTCAAATTTATAGTTATCGGACATGATAGTTTTCCTTTCGTTTACAAATGTGTGATGTAAGAGTTTGGATTGGATTGTCTGCGTTTTCTCTGCACTGTCACATTCGCCCGAAACGGAAGTTTTCTCTGACGAGCTTCTCAAAATAGTTCTTCATTGTGATTTCCTTTCACCTACTTGATTGGTGGGTGATTGTATTATAGCACCAATCACCTACCTTGTCAATAGGTGAAAGGAAAATTTTTCAAAAAATTCAGGCGGCAGTCAACGCATATAAAGAAGTGAGATACTATTTTCTGCTGTACAAGAGACTATTACAGATAGGTTCGGGTGTTTCGAACAACAACAGAAATTCGTACCCCACTGTCCGTTTCGTACACCAGGGGTAAATTTTCTCAATTTATTTTCTTATTCCCATGGACTTTCCTAAACCTTTGTGGTATAGTGTTGCGCTGACAAGGAGGTGTCAACCATGCCACAAATCAAATTCAATCAAACCAAAGAGCGGTTCTGTTCCAAACCATATCGGACACAGAGCCGCTCTCTCATTTTGTCTGCGGAGGTAACATCATGAGCATACTCGAAGAACTCTGGTACGGCAACGTACATCCCGGCGAGCTGAACATGAAAAAGCACAGCACGTACAAGGAGCTGCTGGCTCTGATGATCCGCCATCAGGACGATCTGCTGCCCCGGCTGAACGAAGAAGAAAAAGAAATTTTCGATAAGTACGCCGATGCCGCAAACGAAATGTACAGCCACACAAACCTCGCGGCATTTATCAGCGGCTTTACGCTGGGCGCTAAAATCATGGTGGAGGTGCTCACAAGCGACGATGAAACCGGGTGAACCCATTCCGTATCGATGGTTGAATATCAGGGACGAGGTTGAAACAGCCTCGTTCTTAGCTTTGGATTTTTTGTTATTCAGTCGACAGGGACGAATCGTGAAATTTCCTGTCGAAGAAAGTGTTGACAAATCAAGGAATCTGTGTTATAATACAATCCCTTCCCGGAATGAGCAGCCGAGGAAGCTATACAATTGAATATATTTAATGAACCTGTTTATTCGTCAGGCCCGCAATTAGATGAGCCTGCTTTGCGCGAAGACATTTTACTGGCAGTTACTGCTTTACATACTTAACAAACATGAATCCGCTCATGTGTTGTTGTTATGCAAATCGGTAACTGCCATTTTTGTTTTCCTTGATTTTGGTGGTTCCGAAAACTGAAAGGGGTGAGAACAATGCTGTTTTGTTCAGTTTACAAAAACCATTGACAAAACAAGGAGGACTACCATTTGAAAAAATCCACGTACACAACCTACGACGAACTGCCGCTGTTCCTGAACGCCGATCTGGTAGCGCAGGTGCTTGGCATCTCCATTTCATCCGCATACGAACTGATGAACGAAAAAGATTTCCCATCCATGCGGATCGGTAATCGGCTGATCGTGCCGAAGGAAAAATTCAAAATCTGGGTGGACGAAAAAATCGGAAAGTGAAGTTTGCAGATGAAAGAAAAAATGACCATCGAATATTCCGACAGTGATTTCCGTCAGGCAATCGAAGAATGGTTCTTATCCGGCAACGCACGGTATCCGTCACGAGCTATCGAAGCAGCTGTGAGACAAGCCTTGTGGCTTCTGTGGGATACGGTCGAAATCCAATTCTTCGATTATCGATACGACATCACTGGATCCGCAAAAATCTGATGGAAAGTCTCACGCCCGATCTGATAGATTTTTCAGTCCGCAGTGTGCGATACGGTGTGCAGATCGGGTACGCAAAAGAACTTGCGCGAATGATCCTTTTCTTCCTCATCACCGGAGATGAAATGTTTGACCGCCATGTGCGAGGGAAATTCACAAGAGAAAACTTCATTGAAAGCTATAAACGATTCAAATCCGAGTCCGAATTCAGATTCGGCGAACAGCGATACGAACGGAGGTACAAGTATGCGATATAACGCCACCAAACGCGATCCCATCAAAAACAGCTTCCTCATGCCCAATGAAATCTTCCGACTTGGTTTATCTGAAGGTGCCATTGCTGTGTATGCCTACCTGCTGTACTGCGAAGACCGCGAGACTTACCAGTGCTACCCGAGCTACACCACCATCGCCGATGCCATCAACAAAAGTAAAAACAGCGTCCGAAAATACGTCGCTGAACTGGTCTCCAAACGGCTGATCGACACGGAGCATACGACAGTCATACTGAAAGACGGTCGCAAGCACAACGGCAGTCTGAGATATACGATCCTGCCGATTGCTGAAGCAGTCAAATATCACGACGAAGTTCAGATGCGGAAGCTGAAAATAGAACAGGCGAAGCGGGAAGCCGAAAAACGTCTCGCGGAATACGATCGTCGGCATCCCAAAACTGCATCGGTGTAAGCAAAGAAAAAGCGATATTCAGTCGGATGGTGGAAAATCTCGCCGTCCGATTTGAAAGCAGGATAAAGAATAAACTCAACGTGCCATCTGTAACTCCGATTCACACCGCCCGGCAACGCCGATCGGGAGAAAGATACGCGGATTTGGCGAG
>JAFTPW010000250.1:0-2618 GCA_017463075.1 Clostridia bacterium | reverse complement strand
GGTCAACGCTCAGTCGTAGAATTTTCTGAGCGAAGTATACCATGGAAATCTGTGCGAAGGTCTCGGCGTAAACGGTGTCGTTGGGCAGGTGATAGTTGAAGCTGTATGCCTCGCCGTAAACCTGGGAGCCGACGCCGCCGGTGATGTACATCTGCTTTTCGGTGATGTTGTCCCAGATCACTTCCATGGCGCGCTTGAGGGTGTCATCCCCGGTTTCCGCGGCAAGATCGGCACATCCGGTGTAGAGATAGCCCGCGCGGACGGAGTGACCAACGGCTTCGGTCTGCTGACGGATCGGCTTGTGCGCCTGACAGTATTT
The DNA here is from genome assembly GCA_017463075.1 of Clostridia bacterium. Classification (GTDB taxonomy): domain Bacteria; phylum Bacillota; class Clostridia; order Oscillospirales; family CAG-272; genus UMGS1696. Next base: position 2,299 of record JAFTPW010000250.1, on the reverse strand, counting down.
CTTGTCGACGCCTCTCTGATATCCGCCGCCCCAGAATCCGATGTGATTGCGCGCTTCCAGCTCCTGATCGAAGTAGTTCGGATCGGTGCCGCGCTCGTTGACCATGAATTCGCACAGCTTGAGATATCGCTTTTCCCCGGTCGCGCGGTACAGCTTCACGAGAGCCAGCTCGATTTCGGGATGTCCCGGGTAGCCCTTGATCTTCCCTTCCTCGGGTCCGATTTTCGTGTCGATGAGGTCGATGTACCGGCACATGATTTTCAAAAGCTTGTCCTTGCCGGTCGCTTCGTAGTATGCCACAGCCGCCTCGGTCATGTGACCCGCGCAGTACAGCTCGTGGCAGTCGAGAAGGTTGGTGAATTTCTTGTCGGGTTCCTTGATCTGAAAGTAGGTGTTGAGGTAGCCGTCCTCTTCCTGCGCCTTGCCGATGAGATCGATCACGTCGTCCGCGGTCTTTTCCAGCTCCGGGTCGGGATCGATCGTCAGACGGTACGCCACAGCTTCAAGCCACTTCGCAACGTCGCTGTCCTGACATACCATTCCGCCGATCTCGCCTTCTTCAAGCCCTGCCGCGATGCGGAAATTCTGAATCGCGTGGCTCGGTGCGGTGTCGGGAATCTGGTCGTTGATCGCCTGCCACTGGTACGGGATGATCTTATCCTTGGCGATGTCGGTGTAGGTTTTCCAGAAAGGAGAGTTGATTCTGACGTTCTTTAACGGAGTGAAGTTGTTCATGCGGTGTCCTTCTTTCGCTATACTGAATTTTCTATCATTATTATATAAAATCGCGGTTGTTTTGTCAACATATTTCAGCAAATCCGGCAACAAAAGACGGGCAGTACCCATTTCACAAATACTGCCCGTTGTGTTATTCTTCCGTTCAAGCGTCCAGTACGCCGTGTTCCATTGCGGGATTCATGAGAGGTCTGCGTTCGAAGCGGGATTCGATCTTCACTTCTCTGCGTTCCTCGCCGCTCTTTGCGAAGCCTTCCATGATTTCGAGAACGTGGAAGGTCATGTCGGAGTTTGCACGGTATGCGCGGCCGGTCTGGAGTGCCTTTGCCATGTCGGCGAGACCGAGTGCGCGGCTGTTGTCGGGATAGTCGAATGCGAGATCGATATCCTTCATGCCTTCCCCGGGCTTGAACAGCTTGACAGGACCGCCGAAGCAATTCGGGTCGGGAACGTACAGGGTGCCTTCGGAGCCGTAAACTTCGAGACGCGCCTGTCCCGGATAATGTACGTCGAAGGTGGTGTACAGCGTGCCGATCGCGCCGGATTCAAAGCGCATATTGCCCGCGTAAAGGGTGGGTACGTCAACATCAACGATTTCGCCGTTGTGGGGCTGGCTGGTGATGAGACGCTGCGGGAAGCTGATCTTGGTCATAGCGGAAACGTCGCTGACACATCCGCAGAGGTTGACAAGCGCGGTCAGGTAGTAGGGACCCATATCGAACATGGGACCGCCGCCGTACTTGTAGTAGAATTCCGGGTCCGGATGCCAGGTTTCATGTCCGTGGCAGATCATGAAGCCGGCACATCCGACAACTGTACCGATCACGCCGTCATCGATGAGCTTGCGGCAGGTCTGGATGCCCGCGCCGAGGAAGGTATCCGGTGTACCGCCGAGCATGAGTCCCTTTTCTTCCGCAAGAGCCTTGATTTCACGGCCTTCCTTCAGGGATGCGCCCAGAGGCTTTTCGGAATATACGTGCTTGCCTGCCCGGAGAGCCGCCATGGAAACTTCGTAGTGTTCGTAGGGACGGGTGATGTTGAGAACGATGTCAACTTCGGGGTCAGCGAACAGCTCATGCATATCGTTATAGAGCTTGGGAATGTTGTACTTCTTCACAGCGTTTTCCGCGCGTTCCCGGATCAGGTCGCACACGCCGATGATTTCGATTTCCTTGAATCTCTTGGTGATGTTTTCCAGATAAATGCCGCTGATGGCACCGCATCCGACAAAACCGATCTTTACAGTTTTCATGCTGCTGTCTCCTTATCGTAATTTCGTTGAATCAATACATCTTCGCAGTGTTTTCGAAGCGTTCGGTGGTGAGGTTGTTGTCCAGTGCGTACTGCTTGCCTTCCGCTGCCCAGAGCATACCGCGCTTCATGAGAATTTCCGCATTGGGAGAATTGTCGAATACATCGTCGTGGTGACCGAGGGAGGTGTAGAACACGCGTCCGTTGCCCCAGAACTTGGTCCATGCGACGGGCATATCGACGACCTTGTTGGAGGTGTGGTAGTAGTTGACGAGCGGGAATCGGGTGGTTGCCAGCACTTCGATCGCGGGGT
>JAFTPW010000249.1:0-12396 GCA_017463075.1 Clostridia bacterium | reverse complement strand
TCGCTATGGACGGTTACTTCGCACTCGCTAAGGTGCTGAAGGAAATGACTCCCGACGATGTTATCAAGACCATCCTCGATTCCGGTCTCCGTGGTCGCGGCGGCGGCGGTTTCCCCACCGGTCGTAAGTGGGCATTTGCCAAGGCTTCCGTTTCCGACAAGAAGTACGATGTATTTAACGCCGACGAAGGTGACCCGGGTGCGTTCATGGACCGATCCGTTCTCGAAGGTGACCCCCATGCAGTAGTGGAATCTATGGCTATCGCAGCTTATGCTATCGGCGCTGACGAAGGTTGGGTTTACGTTCGTGCTGAATACCCGATCGCAGTCAAGAGACTCCAGATCGCTATCGACCAGGCCCGTGAATACGGTCTTCTCGGTGAAAACATTCTCGGTACCGGCTTCAACTTCAACCTCAACATCCGTCTCGGTGCAGGCGCGTTCGTATGTGGTGAAGAAACCGCTCTCCTTACCTCCGTTGAAGGTAACCGCGGTGAACCCCGTCCCCGTCCTCCGTTCCCGGCAGTTAAGGGTCTCTGGGGTCAGCCTACCATCGTAAACAACGTAGAAACCTACGCCAACATCGCTCAGATCATCCTCAACGGTGCTGACTGGTTCAGATCCTTCGGTACTGAAGGTTCTCCCGGAACCAAGGTATTCGCTCTCGGCGGTAAGATCAAGAACACCGGTCTCGTTGAAATCCCCATGGGTACCACTCTCCGCGAAGTTATCGAAGAAATCGGCGGCGGCGTTCCGAACGGCAAGAAGTTCAAAGCTGCTCAGACCGGTGGTCCTTCCGGCGGATGTCTCCCCGCAGAACTGATCGATACTCCCATTGACTTCGATACCATGACCAAGGCTGGCTCCATGATGGGTTCCGGCGGTCTTATCGTAATGGACGAAGATACCTGTATGGTTGACATCGCGAAGTTCTTCCTTGAATTCACCGTTGATGAATCCTGCGGTAAGTGTTCTCCCTGCCGTATCGGTACTGTAAGACTTCTCGAAATCCTCAACAAGATCACTGAGGGCAACGGTGAGCTCGAAGACCTCGACAAGCTCGAAGAACTGGCTAACTACATCAAGTCCGCTTCTCTCTGCGCGCTCGGTCAGACCGCTCCTAACCCGATTCTCTCCACTCTCAGATTCTTCCGCCACGAATATGTTGCTCATATCGTTGACAAGAAGTGTCCCGCAGGCGTCTGCAAGAAGCTCCTCTCCTACGTTATTGACGCTGACAAGTGTAAGGGTTGTACCCTCTGCTCCAGAGTCTGCCCGGCAGGTGCTATCTCCGGTAAGGTTAAGGAAGCTCACGTTATCGACACCTCTAAGTGCGTAAAGTGCGGCGCTTGTATCGAAAAGTGTAAGTTCGGTGCTATCTCCAAGAAATAATTGAAAGGGTCGGAAATACTTTATGAATATGGTAAATGTTAAAATAAATGGTGCTGAATATTCCGTACCGGCCGGCGTTACCGTTCTCGAAGCCTGCAGATATGCGAATATCGACATCCCCACTCTCTGCTATCTCAAGGACATCAATGAAATCGGCGCATGCCGTCTCTGCCTTGTAGAAGTTACCGGTGCCCGCGGTCTCGTTGCAGCCTGCGTATATCCCGTAGCTGACGGCATGGAAATCAAGACCAACACTCCTCAGATCAGAGCGATCCGCAAGACCAACCTCGAACTGGTTCTCTCCGCTCACGAAAAGAAGTGTCTGTCCTGCCCCCGTTCCACCACCTGCGAACTCCAGAAGCTCGCTCAGGAATATCACTGCGACGAAGACAAGTTCTGCTACAGCTCCGATAAGGAAAAGGTAGAACTCGACACCTCTTCCGTTGCAATCGTTCGTGACAACAACAAATGTATCCTCTGCCGCCGCTGCGTTGCTGCCTGCGATAAGATGCAGGGCATCGGTGCAATCGGCATGATGAACCGCGGCTTCGACTCCAAGGTTGCTCCCTTCTTCGATAAGGTTCTCGCTGAATCCTCCTGTATCAACTGCGGTCAGTGCGTTGTTGCATGTCCTGTTGGTGCGCTCTATGAAAAGGATGACACCCAGAAGATCCTTGACGCTATCTCCGATCATTCCAAGCATGTTGCAATCTGCTGCGCTCCTTCCGTTCGTGCTACCATCGGTGAATGCTTCGGCTATGAACCCGGTACCGACACCGAAGGCAAGATGGTTGCTGCTCTCAAGAAGCTCGGCTTCGACGGCGTTTACGACATGAACTTCACCGCCGACCTCACCATCATGGAAGAAGCTACCGAATTCCTCGGCAGATTCAAGAACGGCGGCAAGCTGCCTCTCATCACTTCCTGCTCTCCCGGATGGGTTAAGTACTGCGAACACTACTTCCCTGAAATGACTGAAAACCTTTCCACCTGCAAGTCTCCTCAGCAAATGTTCGGCGCAATGTACAAGACCTACTTCGCAGAAAAGCTCGGTCTGGATCCCAAGGATATCGTATTCGTATCCGCGATTCCCTGTACCGCTAAGAAGTTCGAAGTTACCCGTGACGGTCAGGACGTTGACGGTATGCCCGGTGTTGACATCGCTGTTACTACCCGTGAGCTCGGCCGCATGATCGAACAGGCAGGTATCGACTTCAAGGTTCTCGAAGACGAAAAGTTCGACCAGCCTATCGACGTTGGTTCGGGTGCCGGCGCTATCTTCGGTGCTACCGGTGGTGTTATGGAAGCTGCTCTCCGTACCGCTGCTGAAGTTATCGAAGGCAAGCCCCTCGAAAAGCTCGACTTTGAAGATGTTCGTGGTACCGAAGGCATCAAGTTCGCTGCTTACAAGCTCGGCGACATCGAACTCAAGGTTGCTGTTGCTTCCGGCACTGCAAACGCAAACAAGCTCCTCAAGGGCGTTCAGGACGGCACCTACGATGTTCAGTTCATCGAAATCATGGGTTGTCCCGGCGGCTGCGTAAACGGTGGTGGTCAGCCTTATCAGCCTGCTTCCGTTCGCAACACTGTTGACCTCAAGGCTCTCCGTGCGTCCGTTCTCTACAAGGCTGACGCTGAAAAGCTCGAATACAGAAAGTCCCACGAAAACCCGATCGTCAAGAAGGTTTATGAAGAATTCCTCGGCGAACCCAACTCTCACAAGGCTCACGAGCTTCTCCATACCCACTACGTAAAGCGCGGTCTGTAATTCTCTGAAATATTCCGAAATCCGGTTGTACTCAGTATGGCCGGATTTCTTTTGTTTTATTCCAGGGAAGGATTTGCAAAAATGCGCAGTATTTTCTATAAAACATAGCAAAATTTACTTGAAAATAAGTCGGTTTTGCTGTATAATATTCTCAATGAACAAATTCTTTATTCCAAACGGAGGTTTTTCTATGGATAAGGTAAGATTCGGCGTGGTCGGTCTGGGTAATATGGGTTCCAGCCACACCAAGAAGCTGTTTGAAGGCGCGATTCCCGGTGCGGAACTGACGGCTGTGTGCGATGTCAAGCAGGATCGTCTGGACTGGGCGAAGGGCATCTGCGGTGACAAGGTTGCATATTTCACCGATTCCCACGAAATGATCGTGAGCGGTCTCATCGACGCGATCATGATCGCAACGCCCCACTACTTCCATCCCACCATCGGTATCGACGCGTTTGAAAACGGTCTGAATGTGCTTTCCGAAAAGCCGATCGGCGTTTATACCAAGAAGATCCATGAATTCATGGACGCTGCAAAGAAGAGCGGCAAGGCGTTCGGTATCATGTACAACCAGAGAACCGACCACTTCTACCAGAAGATGCGCGAAATGGTTCAGGGCGGTGAGCTCGGTGCTCTCAAGCGCTGCGTATGGATCATCACCGACTGGTACCGCACGCAGGCGTACTACAACAGCGGCGGATGGCGTGCAACCTGGTCCGGTGAAGGCGGCGGCGTTCTCATGAATCAGTGCCCGCACAACCTCGACCTGTGGCAGTGGATCTTCGGCATGCCCAACGCGATTTACGCAAACTGCGAATACGGCAAGTACCACGATATCGAAGTGGAAGACGACGTAACCGCTATGGCGAAGTATCCGAACGGCGCGACCGGTGTATTCATCACCACGACCGGCGAATATCCGGGTACCAACCGTCTCGAAATCACCGGCTCCAAGGGTAAGCTCGTTTACGAAAAGGGTCACCTCATGTACACCAAGCTCGCTGTGGACGAAAGAGAATTCACCTTCTCCACCGATCAGGGCTTCGCGAGAATCGAAAACGAAACCGTTGAACTCGAGATTCCGCAGGGTCACGGCGAACAGCATACCGGCATTCTCAAGAACTTCACCAACCATATCCTCTACGGCGAAGAACTCCTCGCTCCCGGCTATGAAGGCATCAACGGCCTCTCCATTGCCAACGCGATGGTTCTCTCCGCGGAAAAGGGCAAGTGGGTTGAACTTCCCAACGACGGCGAAGAATTCTGGGAATTCCTTCAGGAAAAGATCAAGACTTCCAGAAATAAGGAAGACGCGGGCGTTGTATTCGACACCGAAGGCTCCTACGGCAACAAGTAAATTTCAGCTGAATATGAAAAAACACGGTATTCCCGATGAAGGAGTACCGTGTTTTTGTTGTATTTCAGTCTTATTTTACTTCAATTTCGATTTCGGCGGATGCGATGCCGTCGGCGGTGACGGTCAGGGTGAACTTGCCGGGCTGATCCTTGATGGAGCGGACACATGCAACGAGCTTGCCGGCGAGCACCTTCTTGTCGTGACGTGCGAAGGATTCGGTTTCGCGCTGGTCGCCGTTGTCGGTGGTGAGGAGCTCGCCGTCGCCGGTGACGGAGCAGAACAGACGGTTGTCAGCAAGCGGGCAGACGGTTCCGTTTTCGTCCACGACGGATGCGGTGATGTAGCAGAGATCGTCGCCGTCGGCAGAAATGGTGCAGCGGTCGGCGGAAAGTGCGATCTTCGCGGGTGCGCCTGCGGTACGGACAACGGATTCCGCAACGGTATTGCCCTTTTCGTCGTAAGCAACTGCCTTGACTTCACCGGGTTCGTAAACGACGTGATTCCACATCAGACGGTAGCGCGCGATTTCACCCATGCCGCGGTCTGCGCTTGCGGATTTGTCCGCGTGGGTGTGGATGCCGTAGGACTTGCCGTTGACGAAGAGCTCGACTGCGTGGTAGTTGGTGTAAACGTGAACGGGAACGATTTCGCCTTCCTTGCCTGCCCAGTTCCAGTGCGGGAAGATGTGCAGGGTGGGCGTGTCGGTCCAGTGTGCACGATAGCCGTAGAAGCGATTCTTCGGGATGCCCGCGATGTCGACGATGCCGAAGTAGGAGGAACGGGACGGCCATTCGCTGTAATAGGGCGTGGGTTCGCCGAGGTAGTCCAGACCCGTCCAGACGTATTCGCCGGCAACGTAGGGCAGATCATCCTGTGCGACAAATTCGCGTTCTGCGTAGTATGCCCAGCCGGGAGCTTCCATTTCGTATGCGGAAACGGTCAGGTCGTCGAGCTTGCGGCAGGGAATCACGATTTCCGCAGGGAGCGTGTAGACGTCACGGGTGGAGACGCAGGACGCGGTTTCGGTGCCGATGAGCTTCATGAGCGGGTGATTGCGGTGGAATTCTTCGTAGTGATGCGGCTTGTAGTTCACACCGACGATGTCCACAAATTCCGCGAGGTGGTTGTTGAACGCCGCCCATGTGTTGTTGAAGCCGGCGGTTGTGGGACGGGTCGGGTCGGTGCGGTGGCAGAGCTCGGTGAGGAACTTCGCGGCACGCCAGCCTTCCTTGTCGCCCTGTTCGTTGATTTCGTTGCCGATGGACCACATGATGACGGAGGGATGGTTGCGGTCACGGCGGATCACGTCGATTACGTCTTCAGCGGCATGTTCGCGGTAGTACTTCGCGTAGCCGTTGGCAACCTTCGGGAGGTACCATTCGTCGAAGAATTCGTCCATGACCACGAAGCCCAGCTCGTCGCAGAGTGCAAGAAGCTCAGGGGACGGCGGGTTGTGGCTGGTGCGGATGGAGTTGACGCCCATTTCGCGCATGAGACGGAGCTGACGGCGGAGAGCTGCCACGTTCACTGCCGCACCGAGGGAGCCGAGGTCGTGATGGTTGCACACGCCGTTGAGCTTGACGTGGCGTCCGTTGAGGAAGAAGCCGTTTTCAACGGTGAATTCGAAATTGCGCGCGCCGAATTTGACGGTTTCGGTGTCGAGGACGTTGTCTTCCTCATCGACGAGGGAAACCACAGCGGTGTAGAGATTCGGGTCGTCGATGTCCCAGAGCTTGACGTCCTTGATGGTGAAAATGTCGCTCAGCTCGCCGAGGTAGGTGCCGTGAGAGACTTCGCAGACAACTTCGCCTGCGGGATCGAGGATGTCCGCCTTGAATTTCAGGGATTCGGGACCGGTGTAGTCTACGGACAGCTCGAAATTTGCGCGGCCGTTTGCGACTTCCAGCTGACGGAGCCAGATGCCGTTGAAGTTGATGTGCTGAGCTGCCTTCTTTACCAGATAGACGTTGCGGAAAATGCCGGCGCCGGGATACCAGCGGGAGCAGTCCTCGTAAACGGATGCACCGACAGCGATGAGGTTCGGCTTGCCGTATTCGACCGCGTCCGTGATATCGACGGAGAAGGACTTGTAGCCGAAGTGGTTGAAGTGGACGTGCTTGCCGTTGACGTAGATGTGAGAGTCCCACATAACGCCGTCGAATTCGATGGTGATGACTTTGCCTTCGTCCTCTGCGGCGATGTCGATCCAGCGGCGGTAGACACCGAGACCGACGATCGGGAGAGCACCGGTACGTCCGCTGTGGTCGATCGGGCGGGTGACACCGTCTGCGGCAACTTCGCGGTAGCTTGCGTCGTTGGTGATGAGGAATTCGCCGTCTGCTGCCCAGTCATGGGGAACACGCACGTTCTGCCATGCGCTGTCGTCATAGGCGGGAGTGTAAACGGCTTCGTCTGCGGTGCCATCGGGATAGAGGCAGAATTTGTAGCCGTACGCTAATTTTTCGCGGAATCTTTCCATTGTGATACCTCGCATATTGGAATTTTTGTTGACTCCATTGTACCACATGCTAGAGAAAATTGCAAGGGGATTATTCGGCGGCCTCGATGTGTACGGACTTTATGACGGGGAGCGTGACGGTGTCAAAGTAGTTGTCGGGATCGTCCCCGTAGGTGAGGAAGGAGATATTGATGTATCTGCCGTCGTAGGCTAAATTGGCGAAATACCACGTACAGCCGAGAGATTCGCCTTCCGAGTAGGAGTTGTAGATGTAAATTTCGTAGGGAATTCCTTCATCGGTAGTGCCGGTAATGGGTTCGGGGATGCCCTGCGATTTGAGCTGTTCGTATCCCTGGAAGGGTTCGGTATAGGTGACGGGGTAGAATTCCATGCGCTTGATGGCATAACGTCCGGTGTACATCCGCTCGATGTCATCCGCGACGGAAGAATTGTTCCACTGCCACGAATCGTGGAGTGCGATGTCGATGTGGTAGTCAGCCGACGGGGTACTCTGAAGAGTGGAATCGGTGGTGAAGCGCAGTTTCAAGGGAACTTCCGGCGTCCATGTGCGACAGGAGCAGAGCTTGGGGATGAGGAAACTGTTCACGAAGTCCTCGTCATAGGCGTAGGAATAGAATGTCAGGCGCACCATGGATGCATCGTTCAGGCGAATGTACGTGAGATATTCCGTGCGGTTTTCGGCGGTTTCGGAATGCTGTGAATTTGCGGTTTCCCAGAAAAACGGCTTACCGTCGGCGGTGTATCCCATGGGGCTGGTGAATTTTGTCTCATCTGCGGGATAAACAATGCCGTCGGTTTCCATGCGGAGATATTCGATGGAATCGATGCGCGGCTGCTCGTCTGTGTAGGAGATGAGGGTGTTTGTATAGTTGTTCTCATGCCAGTTTGATGGGAGATTGGCAAAATCAAACGCAAGGGCGCCGAGTGCGCGGTAGGTATCCGTTGGTCCGGGTGGGATGACAACGGTTTCGTCCTCCGGTTCGGGAATGTTGGATTCCTCTGCCGGCAGTTTTGTGAAGTAGAAAATATCGCCGGTGTACGGGGTATCTGCCGGGATGGGATCGGGCATGGCGGGTTGGTTTTCCGTTTCGGTTTCATCGGGCAGGGTATCTTCCGCAGTTTCCTCCGGTTTATCTGGAATATTTTCCGCGGGAGTGGTTGAAACGCATCCGGCGAGAAGCGCGGCGAGCACGAGAATGAGCAGAAGTTTCATAACGTCCTCCTGTGATATGGGTTATACGATATAAGACGTTCGCGCGGCGGAAAAAGTTTCAGAAACAGCAAAAAATCACAGAAAAAAGCCCTTCCGGGTTGAATCGGAAAGGCTTATGGGATATTACAAACTCAAACCTGCGCGGGAACCCAGCCGTACTTGTAGGGAGCTGCCGGCTTGGGAGTATAAACATAGTTCGCCGCGTTGATGAGAACTTTCTGGATTTCGGGGTTGTGGTAGGTCGGAACGGATTCATGACCGGGACGGAAGTAGAAGATCTTGCCGCGGCCTCTCTTGTAGGTGCAGCCGGAACGGAATACTTCGCCGCCGCTGAACCAGCTGATGAAGACGAGCTCGTCGGGCTGGGGTACGAGGAAGTGTTCGCCGTAGGTTTCTTCGTGTTCAAGCGTGATGTTTTCGCCGATGCCTTCGGTGATGGGGTGACCCTGTTCGATAACCCACAGGATTTCCTTGTCGCCGGATTCACGCCACTTCAGCTCGCCGGAGGGAGTACCGCAGAGCTTCTGGAAAATCTTGGACGCGTGACCGGAGTGGAGAACAACCATGCCCATGCCGCCGATGACTCTCTTGTAAACGCGGTTTACGACTTCATCCGGCACAGCACCGTGTCGCATGTGGCCCCACCAGAACAGAACGTCGGTGTCGTCGAGAACTTCGTCGGTCAGACCGCATTCGGGATCGTCGAGAGTAGCGGTGCGGACTTCAAAACCTGCCGCTTCCAGAGCTCTTGCGATGCACATGTGAATGCCGTCCGGGTAAATCGCCTTTACCACGTCGTCGGTCTTTTCATGAGCAAATTCATTCCAGACTGTGATTTTCATATTGTTTTCTCCTTTTCGGATTAAAAATTTTCAGATTTGGTTTTGGTCGGTGCTTCTCAGAGATCGTTCATGAACTCCGTCAGGGCGATCTTCACGTCGTCGAGCTTGCCGATATCGGGGCACTGGACTGCGACGGTGAGGTCTTTTTCGGGAAGAATTGTGGTGATCTGACCGTAGGCACCGTCGGCACGATAGGCTCCGGGGAACGGGCTGATCCAGAACTGGTAGCCGTAGCCGTCGTTCCAGTTGCAGACGTCATTGCCGTTGGTTTCGATCTGCTTTGCTCCTGCGGCTTTTGTCCATGCGTCCGAGAGGATTCTCTCACCGTTCCACATGCCGCCCGCAAGGTAGAGCTGACCGAGCTTTATCATATCGCTGAGTCTGAGGTAGAGCCCGGATGCGCCGAACGCGTGACCCATGGGATCGTGCTCCCACGCAGGCCAGCCGATGCCCATTTTCGAGAACAGATGCTGATAGAGGATGTTTTCCAGCGTTATGCCGAGTGCTTTTTCCGCCATTCTGCCCGCGAGGTAGGTGTCGCCGTTGGAGTAGCAGAATCTCTCGCCGGGCTTTTTCTCCATGGGCCGGGAGAGCATGTATTTCACGTAATCGGGATATCCCTGACCGGTGCGGCGTTCTGCTGCCATGAGATAGGAATGATTGAATCCGCTTGACATGGTGAGTAGATGACGGAGGGTGATTTTATCGAGATCCGCCGCGGGATTTTCGGGAACGGATTCCGGGAAATAGTCGATGAGTTTATCGTCAAGGCTGAGTTTGCCGGCGTCAGCTGCGAGACCGACTGCGGTGGATGTGAAGGATTTCGTGTGGGAATAGATATTCCGTGCGACGTCATCGCGGAAGTGGTGTTCGCAGAGGAGCTTGGTTTCATCCGCAACAGCGACGCCTTCGATGAAGAGCTTTTTATCTTCGCACAGCTTCACGAAATCGCTGAATTTTTTCTCAAGAGACATCGTGCACCTCCGTTACAGGGTGATCCAGCGCTTTTCTTCGGAGGAGAGGAGGATGCCGTCGAGGAGCTTTTCGTTGACCACGCCGTCGTCGATGGTGGCGTTGAGACCGTCGCCTCTGCCCATGAGAACGTCAGCGAAGGACTGCATCTGATCGACGCGCATTTCCTGCGGGATTTCGGAGATGACGTACTTGCCGCCGGTGGATGCGTCGCAGATTTCGAGTTCATCCACGCCGGGAATTCTGTCGAGGTGGTACACGAGAGCGCCGTTATCGCCGTAGACCTCCATGCGCTGGTAGTTGCCGCGTCCGTATGCGAACCGGGAAATCTGGAAGGAAGCGGAGATGCCGCCGTCCATGGTCGCGAGGATATTGGAGAAGTCGTCGACGTCAACCTTGCCCATGCCGCTGCCGTCAGGGAGTCTGCGTTCGTGCACGATGGTATCCAGATGCGCGGAGACGGAGGTGTACTGCTGACCGGTTACGAAGGAAACGAGGTCGAGACCGTGGCATCCGAGGTCACCGAGCGCACCCGACGCCGCGATTTTTTTGACATAACGCCAGACGAGCGGACAGTTCGCGGACTCAAGACCCCATGCCTGATAATACTGCATGTTCACGTGATGGAGTTTGCCGAGTCTGCCGGAGAGAAGGATGGAACGCATGTATCTTGCGGCTGCCTTATAGCGGTAGGAGAAGTAGATCATGCTCTGCACGCCGCATTCACGGGTGACTTTTGCGAGCGCTTCCGCTTCGGCGGTATCCATGGTGACGGGCTTTTCCACGCCGTAGGATTTGCCTGCCCTTGCGGATGCCATGGCGATTTCCGCGTGCACGTTGTTGGGTGTGGAGATGTCCACTGCGTCAACATCGGGGCATGCGATGAGATCACGGTAGTCGGTAAAGCGATGATCCTCGGGGATCTTGTACTGTTCGCCGCGTTCGTGGAGCCGTTTTTCGTCGATGTCGCAGATGGCGGTGAGAGTGAGGTCGGGGCTTCTCTGGATTCCGGGGATATGCACGCCGCCGGAGATGCCGCCCAGACCGATGGAACCGATTCTGATCATGGGATGCCGTCCTTTCGATGATTCAATTGAATGAAATAAAAATTCCGATTGTCTTGCACTTATTCTAACACAAATGCGTGCAAAAATCAATCGGAATTTAGATATTTTAGCTTACAAACTGCGCGTTATGGAGGGAATGATAGAATCCCTTCTGCGCCATCAGCTCATCGTGGGAACCGTGTTCGATCACGCGGCCGTCGCGGAGAACGAAGATGATGTCTGCGGAACGGACAGTGGAGAGGCGGTGCGCGATGACGAAGGAGGTGCGTCCTTCCATGAGTTCGTTCATGGCGTGCTGGATGCGCATTTCCGTCATGCTGTCGACGTTGGAGGTCGCTTCATCGAGAATGAGCACCGGAGCGTCGGAAATCATGGCGCGTGCGATGGTGAGCAGCTGCTTCTGACCCTTGGAGATGTTCACGCCCTCGTCGGTGAGGATGGTGTCGTATCCCTGCGGCAGACCTTTGATGAAGGAGTGGATTCCGGCGGCTTTTGCGGCTTTTTCGATCTCCTCACGGGTCACTTCACGCGGCGAGCCGTATGCGATGTTGTCGGCGATGGTGCCGCTGAACAGCCATGTGTCCTGAAGAACCATCGTGTAGCTCCGGCGGACGGACTGGCGGTTTGCGTGGGCGATGTCCCTGCCTTCCAGCTTGATTTCGCCGGAATCGGGATCGTAGAAGCGCATGAGAAGGTTGATGATCGTGGTTTTACCGGCGCCGGTCGGACCTACGATTGCCGCAGTCATGCCGGGCTTGATGTTCATGGTCAGATCGTGGATCACCTGCTTCTCCGGGGTGTAGCCGAAGTTGATATCGGTCAGATCCACACGACCGGTGACGAAGGTGCCCTTGTCGGAGCGGGATTTGGTGAAGACTACCGCATCCGCGTCGTCGGGAGACTCTTCGGTTTCGTCAAGGAGACGGAAAACACGCTCGGCTGCGGCTGCGGCGGACTGAAGCTCGTTGATGATATTCGCGGATTCGTTGATCGGGCCGCTGAACTTCCGGGAATAGAGCACGAAGGAGGAAACGTCGCCGATGGAGATACCCTGTCCGAGATAGAGCAGGGAACCGAACACGGACACAAGCGCAAGGGAGATGTTGTTGATGAAGTTCACTGTCGGACCGACCATGGTGCCATAGTAGTCGGTCTTGAAGTAGGCATCCGCGGCGGATTTGTTCTTGCCCGCGAAGCGTTCGATCATGGACGGCTCGGCACTGTATGCACGGACGGTTTTCTGACCGGAGAGACATTCCTCGGCGTATCCGTTCAGTTCCCCGAGCTTGCCGGAACGTGCGCGGAAC